>JALDXK010000795.1:0-2519 GCA_032155105.1 Acidobacteriota bacterium | reverse complement strand
CCCCCCAGCCTCGGCGCTGGAAAAAATGGGATCGAAGATCGGCGCGCGGCAGCTGATGGCTGCCGCGGGCGTGCCGATCGTGCCTGGCGACACGCCGGCCGATCAATCCGATGCCTCGCTCGGGGCCGCCATCGAGCGCGTCGGGTATCCCGTGCTGATCAAGCCCTCGGCAGGCGGCGGCGGCATCGGCATGAAGATCGCGCGCACTCCTGGCGACGTGCCCGGCGCGATCGACGCCGCCAGGCGCGAAGCCGCGGCCGCGTTTGGCGACGACACGCTGTATGTCGAGCGTCTGATCGAGCGCCCGCGTCACGTCGAAATCCAGGTTTTCGCCGACGCGCACGGCAACACCGTGCACCTGTTCGAGCGCGAGTGTTCCGCGCAACGCCGCCACCAGAAGACGATCGAGGAAAGCCCATGCGCGGCGCTCGGCCCCACCGTGCGCGAGCGAATGGGCGCCGCGGCGGTGGCCGCCGCGAGGGCGGTCGGGTATCGCAATGCCGGCACCTGCGAGTTCCTGCTCGAAGGCTCGGGCGACACCGCGCGCTTCTATTTCCTCGAGATGAACACGCGACTGCAGGTCGAGCACCCGGTCACCGAGTCGGTCACCGGGGTCGATCTGGTGCACGCGCAGTTGCGCGTGGCCGCCGGTGAGCCGCTGCCGTTCACGCAGGCCGGTCTCTCGCAGCGCGGGCACGCGATCGAGTGCCGCATCTACGCCGAAGATCCGGCGCAAGGCTTCCTGCCACAGGCCGGCACGGTGCTCCTCTACTCCGAGCCGCAAGGTCCCGGCATTCGCGTCGACGGCTGGATTGAACAGGGCTCGGTGGTGCCGGTTCATTACGACCCGCTCCTGGCCAAGCTGATCGTGTGGGCCGAGACCCGCGACACCGCCCGCCGCCGCGCGGTCACCGCGCTGCGCCAGTACGCGATCCTCGGCATCCACACGAACATTCCGTTTCTCATCCAGCTGCTCGAGCACCGGGACTTCGTGAACGCCGCAATCGACACTGGCTGGCTCGATCGCGAAGCACCGGCGCTGGCGCAGGCAACCACGTCGGATCCGCCGGCCGCAGTACTGGCGGCGCTGGAACTGCACCGCTCGGAGAGGGTGCCTGGTGCCTCGCGCCTCGTGCCAGGGTCGGTGCCAGTGCCAGATGATCCGTTCATCTCGCTGAAAGGTTTCCGTGTCTAGCGGCTGGCTGATCGTGAACGACGCCGGCCGCCAACGCCGAGTGGCCATCGCGAGTGATCGCGTCGCTACCTGGGTATTCCACGACGGCCGCGTCTGGAAGATCGACACCCAGGTGAACGACGGCCGGCCGCGCAGGAAGGGCCGCGGTGAATCATCGGTGATGGCGCCGATGCCGGCGACCGTGGTGGCCATCACCGCCGTCCCCGGCCAGGCGGTCAAGGAAGGCGACACGGTGATCGTCCTCGAGGCCATGAAGATGGAGCTGCCGATCAAAGCGCCGCGGGCCGGGGTCGTGAAGACCGTCAACTGCACCAAGGGCGAGCTGGTGCAGCCCGGCGTGAACCTCGTGGAGCTCGAGTAACATGCGCACGCCGCCGCGCGTGACGATCGTCGAAGTAGGCCCACGCGACGGCCTGCAGAACGAGAGGGCGCCAATCGCCACGGCAGACAAGATCGCCTTCATCGACCGGTTGTCGGAGGCCGGCCACACGGTGATGGAAGTCACCGCGTTCGTGTCGCCCAAGTGGGTGCCGCAGATGGGGGATGCGCAGGCGGTGTTCGCCGGCATCACGCGCAGGCCCGGCGTGCGCTATACGGCGCTGGTGCCGAATCGGGCCGGCCTCGCGCGCGCGGTGGCAAGCGGCGTGACGGAGGTGGCGATCTTCGCCGCGGCGTCCGACGCCTTCAGCCGCCGGAACATCAACCAGTCGATCGACGAATCCCTCGCCGCGTACAAGGGCGTCTGTGACGATGCGACGGCGGCGGGGCTGCGCGTGCGCGGCTACCTGTCGACCTGTTTCGTGTGTCCGTTCGAAGGCCCGATCGCGCCTGCGCAGGTCGCTGGGGTGGCCGCGAAGCTGTTCGACCTCGGGGTCTACGAGGTCGCGATCAGCGACACGATCGGCGCAGCGACGCCCGGAGACGTCCTCCGTGTCCTCGAAGCCGTGGGGGCAAGGCTTCCTCTGCATCAGACAGCCCTGCACTTCCACGACACGCGCGGCACTGCCCTGGCCAACGTGCTGGCCGGCCTTGATTTCGGTGTGACCACGTTCGACAGTTCGGCCGGCGGCCTCGGCGGCTGCCCCTACGCACCCGGCGCGGCGGGCAACCTGGCCACCGAGGATCTGCTGTACATGCTGAATGGCCTGGGCATCGAGACCGGAGTCTCGATCGATGCGGTCGCCTCCGCGTCGCGTTTCATCGAGACCAGGCTCGACCACCCACTGCCCTCGAGGTTCCTGCAGGCCCCTCCAATCCCCAATCGACCCAATAAATCTGCAATCTAAAATCTGCTATCTGAAATCTTGAGAGATCCGTCAGGGCG
>JALDXK010000794.1:0-2520 GCA_032155105.1 Acidobacteriota bacterium | reverse complement strand
CGTGTGGCATCTGCAGTCGGTGAAGGATCGATCGCGATCTCATTTGT
Organism: Acidobacteriota bacterium; assembly: GCA_032155105.1. GTDB lineage: Bacteria > Acidobacteriota > Vicinamibacteria > Vicinamibacterales > UBA2999 > 12-FULL-67-14b. The sequence continues at coordinate 2,473 of JALDXK010000794.1, read as the reverse complement.
CAATCGGGTGCTGGCCGAGGACTCAGTGGCCAGCTGACGTGACGACATGGCGACCACTAGCGAACCGGTGGCTGTTGGTGTCGCGTACCGCCGCGGAATTGAAGACATCGTCTCGGCGCTTCGGACCGACGCGCGGCGTGGCCTGTCCGTCGAGGATTCCCGCGCGCGACTCCAGCGCGATGGCCGGAATGAGCTGACCGCGGAACCGCCGATCCCGGCGTGGCGACGCTTTCTGAAACAGTTCGAGGATGTGCTCGTCCTGCTGCTGCTCGTGGCCACGGTGATTTCGGTCGCGCTGTGGGCGATCGAGCGTGAGGCATCGCTGCCGCACGAAGGGATCGCGATTCTGGCGATCGTTCTGCTCAACGCGACGATGGGCTATGTCCAGGAGGCGCGCGCGGAGTCGGCGGTAGCCGCGATGCGCGCGATGTCCGCCGCAGACGCAACCGTGATTCGTGACGGCGAGCGCCGCCGGATACCGGCTGCCGAGATGGTGGCTGGCGACGTCTTCCTGATCGAGGAGGGCGACACCATTCCGGCCGACGGGCGGCTGGTCGAATCGGCCTCGCTGCAGTCCGCCGAAGCGGCGTTGACCGGCGAAAGCCTTCCGGTCAGCAAAGACACGGTGCCGATTGCCGCGGAGGCGGCGCTTGGCGATCGCCACAACATGGTCTTCAGCGGCACGGCGGCGACATACGGACATGGCAAGGCGATAGTGACGGCCACCGGTATGCGGACCGAGATGGGTCGCATCGCCAGGCTGCTCAAACAGACGCCTGTCGAGTCGACGCCCTTGCAGCGCGAGTTGGATCGCACAGGCAAAATCCTCGGGCTCGTTGTGATTGCGCTTGCGGTCGCGATGATTGCGACCATCGTCCTGCTTGAAGGCGTTCGGGGCGCGGCCATCTTCGAGGTGCTGATTCTCGGTGTCGCGCTGGCCGTGGCCGCGGTACCTGAAGGGCTTCCGGCGGTCATTACCGCGGTGCTGTCGATTGGCGTCCGGCGAATGGCGCGACGTCATGCCATCGTGCGCCATCTTGGCGCCGTTGAGACACTCGGCTCCGCCAGTGTCATTGCCTCCGACAAGACCGGCACGTTGACCAAGAACGAAATGACCGTACGCGTGGTGGTGACCGCGAGCGGACGCGTGGCCTTCGACGGCTCCGGCTACTCGCCGCTCGGAACGGTGCGGCTCGAGAAGGGTGGACCGATCGAGGGTCCACAGCTGGCCGAACTCGAGCGCGCGCTGTGCGTCGCCGATCGCGCCAATAACGCGACTGTGCAGGAGCGTGACGGACGGTGGATCGTGCGGGGCGATCCCACTGAAGGCGCGTTGCTGGTAGCCGCGCGTAAGGCAGGACTGAGTGCCGGCGGGCTCGAGACGCGCCTGCCGCGCATCGGCGAGGTGCCATTCTCGTCCGAGCGCAAGCTGATGAGCACGCTGCATCGGGACACCGAACAACAGGATCGCGGTGTCGTGTTTGCCAAAGGAGCTCCCGAGGTGTTGCTGGCGCGATGCGGCAGTGAGTGCGTCGGCGAAGAGCAGCGACCGTTGACCGCCGCCCGACGGACCGAGATCCTCGAGACGAATGACGCGCTAGCGGGTCAGGCTCTGCGCACCCTCGCCGTGGCGGACCGATGGTTGACGGGCGAGGCACTGGCGGAGCACTCAGCACATCCGGATGAGAGTCTCGAACGCGACCTCGTCTTCGCCGGGCTGGTCGGCCTCATCGATCCGCCGCGCAACGAAGCAAAGGAGGCCGTGGCGCGCGCGCGACGTGCCGGCATCCGCCCGATGATGATTACCGGAGATCATCCGCGCACGGCGGCAGTCATCGCACACGAGCTTGGCATCACTACCGATGGCAAGGTGATCACCGGCGCGGAACTCGAGCTGCTCACGCCAGAGGCTGCGTCGCGCATCGTGGCAGACGTATCGGTCTATGCCCGTGTGAATCCAGAGCACAAGCTGCGCATCATCGACGCACTGCGACGCAACGGCGCGGTTGTCGCGATGACCGGCGACGGTGTGAACGATGCGCCGGCACTGAAAAAGGCCGACGTCGGCGTCGCGATGGGTATCACCGGCACCGATGTTTCGAAGGAAGCCGCAGACATGGTGCTCACCGACGACAACTTCGCCTCGATTGTCGCCGCCGTGGAAGAAGGCCGCGCCATCTTCTCGAACATCCGAAAGGTCCTTCGCTACCTGCTGTCGTCGAACATCGGCGAGGTCATGACGATGTTTTTCGGCGTGTTGCTGGCCGGGCAGATCGGTCTTGACGCTCCTGGCGACGTCCTGGTCCTGCCGCTATTGGCCACTCAGATCCTGTGGATCAACCTGGTGACCGACGGGCCACCCGCACTCGCGCTCGGGATCGATCCGGCGGACGAGGGCCTGATGGACCATCCGCCACGAGCGGCCGGCGAAGGCGTCATCACACCGCGCATGTGGCGCAGCATCGTTCTGGTC
>JALDXK010000793.1:0-2523 GCA_032155105.1 Acidobacteriota bacterium | reverse complement strand
CCTGCGCGCCAAGCCAGGCCAGGTCGTCAACCATACAGCAGTTGTTGCGCCGAACGAGAAGGCCGCCGCGCACTACTATCCGGCGATCTACTGGTACACGATGATGAAGCTGCCGCCGGCCAAGGACTTCGGCGGCTCTACCGACATTCCGAAGAACGTGACGCCCGAAATCTGGCGCCAGCGCATGAGCAACGTCGACTGCGTCGGTTGCCATCAGCTTGGCCAGGAATCGACCCGCACCATTCCGGCGCAACTCGGCAACTTCAAATCGCATGAGGATGCCTGGATCCGGCGCGTGCAGTCAGGGCAGTGGGGCGACGCCATGACCAACCGGCTCGCCGGCCAACTCGGCGGCGTGCCGTACAAATACTTCGGCGACTGGACCGAGCGCGTGGCCAAGGGCGAAGTGCCGAAGAACAAGCCGCCGCGTCCGCAGGGCCTCGAGCGCAACGTCGTGGTCACCGCGTGGGAGTGGTCCACGCCCGATAAATATCTGCACGACCTGATCTCGTCCGACCGGCGCAAGCCTACAGTCAACGCCTACGGCAAGCTCTATGGCGCGCCGGAATATTCCACCGACTTGATGCCGATCCTCGATCCGAAGACGCACGAGGTGTCGTACTTCAAGATGCCGGTGCGCGACGCCAACATGCCTTTGTCGCTCGGACCCGGCCATGCCGGTCAGGTCAAGGTGACGGCGCCTTCGCCGTACTGGGGTGACAAGTCGATCTGGGACACCCGGGCGAACCAGCACAACGCCATGTTCGACGACAAGGGCCGGGTCTGGTTGGCGGCGAACGTGCGCGGCATGGCCAATCCGGATTGGTGCAAGAAGGGCTCCGAGCATCCGTCGGCCAAGGTCTTCCCGCTCGACACGTCGCCGCGTCAGGTGACGATGCTCGATCCCAAGACGATGAAGTACTCCTTCATCGACACCTGCTTCGGCACCCACCATCCGCAGTTCGGCTACGACGCCGACAACACGCTATGGCTGTCGGGTTCGGGTCAGGTGGCGGGCTGGATCAACACCAAGGTCTGGGATGAGACCCAGGATGAGCAGAAGGCGGTCGGGTGGTTCCCGTTCGTGCTCGACGCGAACGGCAACGGCAAGCTCGACGAGTTCGTCGATCCGGGCAAGCCGGCCGAAGGCAAGGATATGCGCTTCAATCCCGGCTCCGGTCCTTACGCGGTGATGCCGCATCCGACCGACGGCTCGATCTGGTACACCTCCGGGGTGTTCGGCGGCCGTGCGGGATTCCTCCGCTTCGATCCGAAGACGAAGCTCAGCGAATTCTTTGCGCTTCCGAAGGATGCCGTCGGCTTGCGTGGCGGCGATATCGACAAGAACGGCGTGGTGTGGGGCTCCGGTTCGATGGGCCACCTCATCGGCTTCGACCGCCGCAAGTGCAAGGGCCCGCTGAACGGGCCGGACGCGACTGGCAATCACTGCCCCGAAGGCTTCGAGCTCCATCGCTATCCGGGGCCGGGCTTCGAGGGACACGAGAAACTGAGCGCCGAGGCGAGCTACTACACCTGGGTCGATCATCACAACACGGTCGGCCTGGGTGAGAACGTGCCGATTTCGACCGCCAACCTGCAGGACGGGTTCGTCGGCCTCAAGGACGGCCAGATGATACTGATGCGCGTACCGTACCCCATGGGCTTCTACGCCAAGGGGCTCGACGGCCGCATCGACGATCCGAAGGCCGGCTGGAAGGGCCGGGGCCTCTGGAGCGCCTCGGGCGATCGTACGCCTTGGCTCAACGAACTGGGCAAGGGCGCGCGGCCGCTCGCCGTGCAAATCCAGGTCCGGCCCGATCCGCTGGCGAAATAAAACCGCCGCGGAATTGTTGAACGTTACGTTGGGGCTGCGATTGCAGCCCCAACTGCTATCCCGACTGGGTTTGGGCGACGTCAGGAGGGTGAAATGATGTTGAAGCGGCTGCTTTTTGCGGGCGCGGCGGCGCTCGGTGTTGCGGTGGTATTGGCTTCCGCTCCGGTTCAAGCGCAACAGGCCTCTGCCGTTGCGATCGAAAATGACGACATTGGTGGCGTGGTGACCGGCCCGAACGGTCCGGAAGCCGGCGTCTGGGTGATCGCCGAAACGACGGACCTGCCGACGCGCCACATCAAAAGCGTCGTTACCGACGATCAGGGCCGCTACCTGATTCCCGATCTGCCGAAAGCCAACTACGAGGTCTGGGCGCGTGGCTACGGCCTCCTCGACTCGGCGAAGGTGAAAAGCGAGCCGGGCAGGATCGTCAACATTTCTGCGAAGGCCGCGAGCGCGAAGGATGCCGCGGAAATCTATCCGGCGATCTACTGGTACTCGATGCTGAAGACGCCTGCCAAAGCCGAATTTCCGGTCGGCAACGTGAGAAGCCAGGCCCAGTGGCTCAACGTCACCAAAACCAACGGCTGCTACGGCTGTCACGCGCTCGGCAACAAGGCGACGCGGACCATTCCTGCCATGTTCTCCGACATGAAGCCCGAGGATGCCTGGGCGCGGCGTATCCTGTCGGG
>JALDXK010000792.1:0-2533 GCA_032155105.1 Acidobacteriota bacterium | reverse complement strand
CACCTGGGTGCCGCCGAAGACGTCGCCGCCGCTGGTGACGCCGAGCGCCACCGGCGGGCGCCCTTCGAGGAACAGCTTGTCGAACTTGCCCTTCTTCTTCTTGTTGTCGGCGACGAGCGTGTGCGTGAGCGGCGCCTGGAAGTCGACGATCGGTCCGGGCGAGCCGAAGTCCGCCGTGGCGACCTTGGTGATCTCGTCCTTGCGCTCGAGCACGTGCAGCCCGTATTCACCCTTGAAGTAGGTGACGAACGCGAGGCGGTTCGCCGGACCCTCGCGCAGCACCACCGGCGAGAGGTTGCCCGACAGCGCATCGGTGAACTGCTTGAGCTCGTTGGTCTTCAGGTCGAGCGTCCACAGGTTGTAGATCTGCCCGTTCTTGGCGACCTCGGGATCGATCGGCTCGGCCGGATTCACCGCGGTCGACGCGAACACCAGCGTGTTGGCGTCGAGGAACTGCGCGCCGCCTTCGTCGTGCGTGCCGAAGGTGATCTGCAGCTTGTTGCCGCCGTTGGCATCCATCCGGAACAGCTTCTCGTTGCCGCTGACGCGCGTCAGGTAGACGAGGCTCTTGCCGTCGGGCGCCCAGGTCGGCGCGTAGTGCGAGAACGGATCGTTGGTCAGGTTGACGATATTCTTGGTCTCGAGATCGACCGTGAAGATCTCGGCCTGGCTGCCGCGCATGCCCGAGAACGCGATCAGCTTGCCGTCCGGCGAGAAGTCGGGCGACTCCGGCGCGTCGATCGTCGTCAGCGGGATGCGCACCTCGATCTTCTTGGACACGACGTTCTGGACGATCAGCGAGCGGTCTTTCTCGGTGCGCACGAAGTAGGCGAGGCGGTCACCCTGCGGCGACCACGACATCCACGGCACCGAGTTCCAGCGGCCGCCGGGCGTGGCGAGGTACTCGAAGCCCATGCTCTGGTCGAACCCGCTGGTCAGGTTGCGGATGATCGAGCCGTCCTTCGTCGAGATCAGGACGATGTCGTACTCGCGATCGCGGCCGTTGCCGGACATGCCGGCGATCAGGTCGCCCGACGGCGACGGCTCGATCGACAACACGTTCGAGAAGCGGCCCTTGCGCGGATCGGGCGCGAGGTCGCGGCCGTAGTCGGCCGGGCGCTCCTTGTCGCGGAACGGCTTGAAGCGCTCCTTCAGGTAGCGGTCGAACTGCTGGTCCCATTCCTCAGGCGTGATCTGGAACGCCTCCTGGTAGGCATCGTCGCTGCCGCCGATCACCGAGCGGCGCAGCGCGAAGATATAGGCGCGCACGCCTTCCTTGCCCCACTTCGACTCCATGAACTCGAACGCGGCGTGCCCAAGGTTGTAAATGAGACGCGGGTTGCTGAAGCCGCCGTAGTCCTGCATCTCGCTCATCTTCGGCACGATGTCCGACACCGCCGCGTCGCGGACGGTCATCATGTCGAGCGGGCGCCAATAGCCGGTCATGTAGTCCGACATGCCCTCGAAGGTCCACAGCGGCATGTTGCGGCGGATGAGGCCCGTCGGGATGATGTCGAACTGGAACTGGTGGGTGAGCTCGTGGACGATCAGGCGATACAGCAGATCGGGCGGCTCGTCGATCGGCATCAGGATGCGGTAACGTCCCGGCTCGGCGAAGGCGCCGACGCCTTCCTGCGCCGCACCGGGGATCACGTTCTGCTGCCAGAACTCGCTCGCCGTCGAAAACAGGATCAACGGCAGCTTCATCGAGAGGTCGTGCTTCAACTCGGAGCTGACATGCTGATAGGCGCTTTCGGCGTAGCCGGCGATGCGCTCGAGGTGCGGCTCGATCTCGGGGTAGTAGTAAATCTCGAAGTGATCGGTGGTGTAGGTGTGCCACTCGAAGTTGTCGTAGCGGATCTGGTTTTTCCCGTAATACGGGATATATCCGGTTTGCGCGCTCGCGACGTCCGCCATCGCCATCACGGCGACGACAGCCAGGACCAGAAGCGTCAATAGGTTCCGCTGCGAGGTACGCATAGATTCTCCTAGCTGCATCTTACCGATCCTCGGAGGACGGCCGCAATCGACTGTCCGTCGGAGAGCAAAATCCGATCCGCGGGGTTTCGTCCACTCCTTGTGACGTCACGGCGGGAACGGCGGCCGGTTTTGGGCGCATTTCCGCGGATTTTTTGCGGCGCCGCCAATGACGTGAATCCCGGACATGAGGCAGAATAGAGGACATGGACGAACGGTCACCAGTAGATTCGCACGACGCGTTGGACGGCGCGTCGAACGCTGCCCATGACACCACCCGAGGGCCGGTCGACGGCTCGCCTGCGCCGAGCTCGCGGATGCGGATGGTGGCCGTCGCCGCCACCGCCATCGCGCTCCTGGCGATCGCGATTCCTTTCGTGTGGCAGCCGCACCTCGACGCCGAGCCCGCCGCGTCGGTCGCGCCCGCGTCGTCGCACGATGCCGCCGCGCCGCAAAGTGCCGCGTGCATGGCGGACGCGAAGCCGGCGAACTTCAACTTCACCATGAAGGACGTCGACGGCAACCAGGTCTCGCTCGAGGCCTACAAAGGCAAGGT
>JALDXK010000791.1:0-2537 GCA_032155105.1 Acidobacteriota bacterium | reverse complement strand
GGAGTATACCGGCTAAGAACAGCCCGCGCGCGGCGAATCAGCGGGGCAATGCTTTGATCGCCGGGTGCCCGAGCAGATATTCGCGGCGCTCGAGGATGAACCCTTTGAGCGTCGTCGCGGGCGGCGCCACCTCGCCACTCCCGAAGGTCGCCGAGGTGAAATCACTCGTCGAGTAGAGCTTGCGATTGTCGGCTTCCACGTCGGCTCGGATGAGCGCGCGCCAGGCGTTGATTTTCGGTTCGAGCCTGGCCCAGTCGAGCGCGTCACGCGCGATGTTGCGGACGTACTCGAGGTACTTAACGCGATATTCAGGCACGGCCAGCAACTTGTGCCGTAGCGCCTTCAGCGGATCATCCATATAACCGAGCGGATCCGCCTTTGCCCCGCCCGACAGCGCCGTAAACGCTTCATTTGTATCGTGATGGAGGATGTGCAGCACGCCCTTCGCATCGGCGTACAGATTGAAGTCGCTGCCGTGGAGCCAGTAGCCGTCGCCACTCATCATGACGATGTCGAGCGCGAGGTAGCGCAGGGCGCCGTCAACATTGAGGATTGGCTCGATGGCGGCCTTCAGATTCTCGGTTGGCGTGGCGGCCAGCACTCGCGTCACATTCATGAGCGGCTTCCACGCGTCATCGGAATCGGCGCCCTGAATTTCGTACCACTTGCGATACTCCGCGACGTTGTCGCCCAGGTAGGCAAAGCTTCCGCCGCGCGAGCGGTTCGACGACTTGTAACGCGTGCCGGCCTCGGTGCGGAAGGCTTCACGCAGGAAGTCCTTGTTGAACCGCTGCTGGTTCACGTAGATGCCCCATGATTCGCCGTTAATCACCACGTGCACGTAGTTCGCTTTGAGGGCCGGCAGATACTGTTTCGCGATGTCGAGGTAGAGCAGTGATCGCAGAAACGTGGGATCGGAGTGCGCGTTGAGCCATGTGAGCGTCGTGTAGCCATCGAGCCGCTGATTCGCGTTCACGTGGTCGAGCGACACGCTGATGGAACGTTTGCGGCCGCGGGCAACGCTGGAGAATGAGCTGTTGCCTCTGAACTGGATGCCGACGTTCTGATACGAACGGCCATCGGCGTGTAGTGTGGCTGGCACTTCGACGTCTGTGTGGTAGAACGCTTCGACTTCTTCTTCCCAGTTGTCGTGCTCAAACTCGAGAAACACCGTGCGGAGTTTCGAGGTGTCGTACAGTGGCGTCCCGGCGAGGTTCGGCACCTGCGCGGGCGTCAGCCTCCGGCCCGGCTCCACCGCAGCCGGTGTGCCGCCACGACCACCGCGGCCACGCCCCGCGCGAAGTTCCGCCAGTCGCGCGCGCGCGGCCGTGCGCTCGTCGGGACTCAGCCAGCCGTTCTTGTCGCGATCGAACTCGCTGAGCAGCGCGAGGTCGGCGGTCCGGCCTCCGCCCGCCACCTGCGCCGGCACCGGCGCCTGCTGCGCCATCCCAGGCGCGACCCACAGGGCCGCCGTCAACACAGACATCAGACCCACCAATCGCTTCGTCATGGCGCAATTATTTCACCATCGCGAGACCGTCAGCTTGCTCGAGTGGACGAAGCCGACCCGGTTCGCGACTGAGCTAGCTCACCGACCGATGGAACACTCGCCCAGGAGCACATTCATCAGTTTTCCGTTGGCTTTGCAGATCACTGTTACTTTCTGTCCTTTGCTGATCGCCGCCAGCGCGGAGCCGCTTTCTTTTGGGAATGACGCCTGGACTGACTCAAACTCCGACATTGTCCCAGCGCCAATCGTTAAGTACGGGTTGTCCAATATGTCCTTGCCGATGGACTGGACGTTACCAGTCACGCTAATGACCTTCCCTTTGAATCGCTGGTCTGCGGCGACTTCGTTAGCTTTATAGGCGTTGAATAACTCATCGGCCATTACGACGGCTGCGGGAGGAGTCTTGGCTGTCTCCGCAGCGTCACGCTCGGAGCTTGAACAGGCAAGCACCCACCCCATCAGGACGACTAAGGCGATTAGGCCGTCGATGTACCGCCGTTGCATTGAGCCTCCAACAAGTACTCAGTTACGCCTAGCCGTCCGACTAAAGGTGGAACGCCGCCTGCTTTCTATTTCTTAAACAATCGGAATACGACACTGATGGCGACGCGAGTGTCAACCGTCAAGCCATCGATGTCCGCGAACTTGCCAAACAGAATATCGACCTGGGGTCGTAGAGCGACACTGCGTGTCAGCGAGATATCGACCCCTCCGCCCGGCTGCACGGCAAAACCTACCAAGCTTTCGGACGTGCCGTAATACGAGGCTGAGAGGAACCCAACTCCAGCCAGAACCTGACCAAAACCGGACACTCTACTGCCGTATCGGGTGCCACTTGTGAATCGAGGCCCGCCCATCACGGTCCAGACGTTGATGCCCAAGGTGCCGCCGAATCCGCTGCTCAACGTCATGCTGTCGCGCAAGAACTGGTACGTCAGCAACGTCGGGCTACCCGGCTTCTGGCCCCACGCGATCCTCTATCTCGGCGCGCCCGACAAGCTCGAGGCGTACTTCGACGACCCCGACG
>JALDXK010000790.1:0-2537 GCA_032155105.1 Acidobacteriota bacterium | reverse complement strand
CGGTAACAGCGGTATTCGCGGCGGCTGAAGGCCGCCCGACGGGATCAAAGGCCGCCCTCAAGGAAGCCCGTGCCGGCGATCTCGGCGGCGCGGCCATGACGGCGCTCGCGGAGAACGATCAGGTGCTGGCGATGTTCCTCAAGGGGCTCGAGCTGTACCAGCAATCGCAGATCGATCGCGCGGCGACGCAGTTTCAGAACTCGATGCAGCTGGCGCCGGCATTCGCGCCGGCCCGCTTGTTCCTGGGCGCGGCGCTGGCCGAAGCCAACAAGCATCGCGAAGCCGCGGGCCTGCTGCAGAGTGCTGCCACGACCCCGCCCAACGCCGCCATCGCGCGCCTTGCCGGTGAAGAGTGGCTCAAGGCCGGCCAGCCGCAATTGGCGATCACGCCGCTCGAGCTCGCCGTGCAGCAACCGGGCGCCGAGCCGCGGACACGGAAGCTGCTGGGCATCGCCTACGTGTTGGGCGGGCGTCCCGCTGATGCGGTCACTGCGCTCACGCCGTATCTCGAGGCGAACCCGTCGGACCAGCCCGCGTTGCTCGCGGCGCTCTTCGGCACCTACATGCGTCATCTCAACGCGCCGCAACCGGCAACGCTGGCGGCCGATCGCGCGAACATGGCGAAGTGGTCGAAGGCCTACACATCGGCCAAAGGCCCCATGCAGCCGCTCGTCACGGCATGGGCAACGCACGTACAGTCACTGAAATAACAGACACCGGTGACAGGGGTTACACGGTTACAGGGTTACAGAGTTGGTTCTAGAACCACCTCTGAGAACCACCTGTAACCTTTGTAACCGTGTAACCCTTGTAACCGTCTTGTTATGCGTCTCCGAGATCGCGCAATTCGGCGTTCTCGATGATCCGATTGCGGATCCGCTGCCGCGTCGCGTGCAGCATCGCGCGGCCGATGTCGTCGTTGACGACATACATGCTGCGGAACGGCTTGAATACGGCGCGGAGCACCGGACGCAACACCCTGACCAGCGCCGGTTGAGACGAGGCGGGTTCTCCGTCGATCATCGCAGGGCGCCAGCACGTGGCGCCGAACTGCGTCATCAGATCGCGTTCGGCTTCGGCCTTGACGCGCGCCCACATCCATCGGCTGTTCAACGCAGTGCGCCCGCCGCTCAGGTAATGAAAGTGCGCCGCCGGGCTCTGCTCGCGAAGCATTTTCGCTGCGGCGATTGGAAATGCCTGGTGAATGCGCCGGTAGCCCGCTTCGTCGGGGACCTGCTGGACCGAAATCCCCAGGCAGAAAAAACAGGCGTCCACGCCGGTGAAAGTGCCGGCGACGGCGCGGTAATCGAGATAGTCGGTGTGGATGATCTCGCGCAGCTTCGGGTGGGTCACACCGGTGGCTCGACGCACCAGCGCGCGGACTTCGGTCACCGCGGGCGCCGACAGCGACGCCCGCAGTACTCCCGCCCCTGCGAGACCGGTGGCCCCGAAGATCAGGATCGTCGTGTGAGAGCCTCCCTTTGTAACCCTATAACCTCTGTAACCTTTGTAACCGTTCTAGAGCGCCTTGTCCGTGATGTACAAACCCTTGTCGATGATCGCGAACGCCTCGGCGAGCTCCGCCTCGGTGATGCACAGCGGCGGGTTGGTGAAGAACGTATTCCACCGCACGAACGTGTAGAGCCCTTCCTCGCGGAAGAACTTGCCGAGCGCCTGCATCTCCGGCGACGATCCGTTGAACGGCGCGAGCGGCTCCATGGTCTTACGATCCTTGACGAGCTCGACGATCCCGAAGAGGCCAATCGAGCGCACGTCGCCGACCGACGGGTGCTTCGCCTTCAGGTCCTCGAGCAGCTTCTTCATCAGCGCGCCCATCGTCTTCGCGCGCTCGATCAAGTGGTCTTCCTCGTAGACGGCAATCGTCGCGAGCGCGGCCGCGCAGCCGAGCGGGTGGCTGTTGTAGGTGAGGCCGCCGTAGTAGACCTTGTCCGTGAAGTGATCGGCAATCTTGCGGCGAATACCCACCGCGCCGAGCGCCACGTAGGCGCTGGTCAGGCCCTTCGCCATGACGAGGATGTCGGGAACGATGTTCCAGTGATCGACGGCGAACCATTCGCCGGTGCGGCCGAAACCCGACATCACTTCGTCGGCGATCATCAGGATGCCGTGTTTGTCGCACAGCGCGCGGACGCCTTCGAGATAGCCGGGCGGCGGCACGTGGATGCCGTTGGTGCCGGTCACGGTCTCGAGGAGGAACGCCGCGATGGTGTGCGGCCCCTCGAGCATGATGATCTCTTCGAGTTCGGCCACCGCCTCTTCGCCGGTGTCGGTGCCGCGCTTCAACCCGTGATGCGGATGCGGCACGTGGATGATGCCCGGCATGCCCGGCTCCATCGCCCAGCGGCGCGGGTCGCCGGTGGCGGTGAGCGCCGCGCCGGTGCCGCCGTGATACGAGCGATAGCGCGCGAGAATCTTGTGGCGCCCGGTCGCCAGCCGCGCGATGCGGATCGCGTTCTCGTTCGCCTCGGCGCCGCCGTTGGTGAAGAAGAAGACATCGACGTCACCCGGGCAGATCG
>JALDXK010000789.1:0-2552 GCA_032155105.1 Acidobacteriota bacterium | reverse complement strand
AACCGGCTTCGGGGTCGTCGCCGACAAGGTCCAGAAGAACCTGTTCTCGTCGCAGCAGGTCTACGAGTTCATCAAGCCCATGAAGACCGTGGGCGTGATCAACCGCATCGAGGACAAGAAAGTCATCGAGATCGCGGAACCCTTTGGCGTGGTGGCCGCGGTCGTGCCGTCGACAAATCCTACGTCGACGGCGATCTACAAGATCCTCATTGCGATCAAGTCACGCTGCGCGGTGGTCATGACGCCGCATCCCTCAGCCGCCCGCTGCATCATCGCGGCGGCCGACATCATGTACGAGGCGGGCCGCAAGGCCGGTCTGCCCGACGGTGCGATTGGCTGGATGAAAACGGTCACGCTCGAAGGCACGCAAGAGCTGATGAAGGCGCGCGAGGTGGCGGTGATTCTCGCCACCGGCGGCATGGGGCTGGTGCGCGCGGCCTACAGTGCTGGCAAGCCCGCGTATGGCGTGGGCCCCGGCAACGCGCCCTGTTACATCGAGTCGAGCGCGGATGTCCGCAAGGCGGCGAACGACATCCTGACCGGCAAGTCGTTCGACAATGGCGTCCTCTGCTCGTCGCCGAACTCGGTGGTCGTCGATCAGGCCATCGAAGCCGAGACGAAGCGGCAGTTCATCGACCAGGGCGGCTATTTCCTCTCGGCGGCCGAGGCCGATACCCTCGCCAAGCACCTGGTGACTCCGCAACGACTGCCGAACCCGGCGTTGGTCGGCAAGCCTGCAACATTCATCGCGCAGAAGATCGGCATCACCGTTTCGCCACACACGCGCGCGCTCATCGCCGAGCTCAAGGGCGTTGGTCGCGATTACCCGCTCTCGATCGAGAAGCTGTGTCCGGTGCTGTCGTATTACGTCGTCAAGGATTGGCGTGAAGGCTGCGAGCGGTGCAAGGAGATCCTTCGCTACGGCGGCATGGGTCACACGATGTCGATCCACTCGCAGAACGACGCCGTGATCCTCGAGTTCGGCCTGCACAAGCCCGCGTATCGCATCTGTGTCAACACACCGACCACGCACGGCTCGATTGGATTGACGACGGGGTTGGATCCGGCGATGACGCTTGGCTGCGGCGGCTTCGGCGGGAATATCACGTCGGACAACATCTCGCCGAAGCATCTGCTGAACATCAAACGCGTTGCATATGAATTGCGGCCAGCACAGATCCCGAACCGAACCTCTGAGAACCCTGTAACCTTTGTAACCGCTGTAACCCCTGTAACCGCTCTGTTACCCAAAGTCACGAAGAAGTCCGCGTCAGAACCGATATCTACGGATGCCCTGACGCACCGCATTGATCGTTTCCTCGCGACGAGAGGTTTGGGGCCGGCCCAACCTGCCGAACGGGCTGAACGAGTCGAGCCTGCTGAACGATCTGCGCAAGCTCAGCCAGAGATGTTTGTTTGCGAAGCTGACGTTCGCGATGCGGTAAAAACCGGCAGAAAACTGCTGATTGGCGAGCGCACGATCGTCACCCCTGCAGCGCGCGATGCCGGCGAGGCTGCGCAGGTTTTCATATACGCCGGCTGGCCCTCGTAAACGGCTGAGCCATAACAGTTTGACCCAAGCTGCACTGCATGCTACCCTGCCTGCGGTCGATATTACGGGTTGATGCCGAGCAAGATACTGTCCCCCATCGTGCCGGTCATCGGCGCCGCCATTCTGCTTTCAGGCTGCATGTCAGGGTCTGGGCAGAGGCCATTGGCCGTCGTCCCGCAGCCACCGGCACCGGTGGCGATTCAAGCTCCCGCGCAGGCGCCGGCACCCGATCCTGTAGCAGTCCTGATCGCGGACTCTGACCGGCACTTCGAAGCCGGTCGGAAGGAATTGACTCTCGGCCATCTCGAGCGCGCCCGGGCCGAGTTCGATCGCGCGCTTGACGTGCTGCTCGAATCGCCGGACGGCGCCAAGTCCACCCCCCAACTCCTAGCGCATTTCGACCGGCTGGTCGATCGCATCAGCGTCCTGGAACAGGCGGCGCTGGCCACCGGCGACGGCTTCTCGGAAACGAAGAGCGAGCCGGCCGCCATCGACGCCCTGCTGGGGGTCGAGACCTTTGAATCCACGCCGCCGAAGCCGGCGACGGCTGAGGCGGTGCAGGCCGACCTCGAAGCTACGACGCACGACATCCCCATTCCGACCAACGACCGCGTGCTGCGCTACGTGGAGCTTTTCCAGGGCCGGTTGCGCGAGTTCCTGACCGAGGGGCTGTCGCGCGGCGTGCAGTACTTGCCGATGATTCAAGCGACGTTCCGTGCGGAAGGATTGCCGCTCGATCTCGCCTACATCCCGCTGATCGAAAGCGCGTTCAAGCCGTCGGCGCTGTCACGCGCGAAGGCCCGGGGCGTGTGGCAGTTCATGCACGGCACGGCGCTCGAAAACGGACTCAAGGCCGACTGGTACATAGACGAACGCGCCGATCCGGTCAAGTCCACGCAGGCGGCGGCCAAGTACCTGAAGACGCTGCACAACATGTTCGAGGACTGGCACCTCGCCATGGCCTCGTACAACGGCGGGCCTGGCCGCGTGAAGCGCGCGC
>JALDXK010000788.1:0-2553 GCA_032155105.1 Acidobacteriota bacterium | reverse complement strand
CGTGGCTTGTCGCGTGGGGCATCAGGCAGGTCGAACGCGAAGGACGGTTCGGGGTGGACGAGACGAGCCCCGTGCGCGCGGCCGCCTCGATCACCGTGCCCGTGCTACTCGTGCACGGCGCCGACGATCGGCATCCATCTCCGGCGCATGCCGAACGCGTGCGCGGGGCGCTCCGCGGCCCGGCGGAGTTGATCGTCGTGCAAGGCGCGGGGCATTTCGATGTGCTGCGTCCGGCCGTGTGGGCGCAGATCGAAACCTGGCTACGGAATCTTCCGGCGGGCGAGTGAAAAGTGAACCTGCTTCACTTTTGCTGCTGATTTACGTATCGCGTAAGGACCAGCCGGTCCGGGACGAATCTGTGGCAGAATCCGCGATGCTCGAGCCTGACACTCTGGAGAAAACGATGAAATCGACGATGGTGATCGCGATCGCCGCGCTGGCAATCGCTGCAAACGCATTCGCGCAGACGCCCACCTCCGCACCCGGCGCTACGGCGGACAGGCAGGTGAAGTATGTGAAGTACGAGGCCAGCGGTGGGGCGTCGCGCTGGGGCATCCTCGATGGAGAAACGATTCGCGAGCTGAATTCCGCGCCATGGTCCGGCGCGAAGCCGACCGGCCGCACCGTGAAACTGGCCGAGGTGAAGCTGATGGCGCCCGCGGAAGCGAAGAAAGTGATCGCCGCCGGCCTCAACTACAAGAGCCACATCGGCCAGGCGTCGCCGGCCAAGTACGTCGGCCTGTTCGCGAAGTTCCCGACTTCGCTCAGCGGGCACGAAACCGAAATCCCCTACCCCGCCGATGCCACCACGGTGCACTACGAAGCTGAGATCTGCGTCGTGATCGGCAAGAAGGCGCAGAACATCACCGAGGCGCAGGTCAAGGACCACATCTTCGGCGTCACCGCGTGCAACGACGTCAGCGAACGGGCCTGGCAGAAGCAGGATCTCCAGTGGTTCCGCGCCAAGGCGCACGACGGCTGGGGACCGATGGGCCCGCACCTGGTCAGCAACGTCGACTACAACAACCTCAAGCTGATCGGCCGCCACAACGGCAAGGTGGTGCAGGAGACGACGACCGATCTGCTGATCTTCTCGATCAACAACGTCGTGTCCTATACGAGCCGCTACGTCACGCTCGAGCCCGGCGATGTGATCTTCACCGGCACACCGGGTGTGACGCAGTCGATGAAGCCCGGCGACACGTTCGAAGTGGAAGTGGTCGGCATCACGACGCTGCGCAATAAAGTCGGCGCGCAGAAGACCGCCGCCACCTCGTCGCAGCAATAACGACATGGGTCGCGCGCTCGCTGTCGCCATCGTCGTCTTCACCATCAGCCTGACGGCGCAGGGGCGCGCACCGATGATCGAGTCGATCACGCAGGGCGACCTGCGCGCCGACCTGTTCTTCCTCGCCGGCGACGCGATGCGCGGCCGGCTGACCGACACCAATGAGAACCGCGTCTCGGCTGATTACATCCGGGCGCGGTTCGAGCGCGCCGGGCTGAAGCCGGCGAGCGGCACCTCGTATTTCCATACCTACAACCTGATGACCGCCACGCTCGGCGAGGGCAACCGTCTCGAGGTGGCGATGCCCGACGGCGTGACCCGCGAGCTGACCAGCGGCCAGGAGTTCTATCCGCAGCGCTTCAGCGGCAGCGCCCGCGTCGCCGCTGCGGTGGTGTTTGCCGGGTTCGGCATCACCGCGCCGAAGTGGTCCTACGACGACTACAACGGCGATGTGAAGGGCAAGGCGGTGCTGGTCCTCGATCACGAGCCAGGTGAACGCGATCCGAAGAGCCCGTTCGAGGGCGTCGTCACCGCCGAGCCTGCGGCGGCGTGGCGCAAGGCGCTCGCGGCGCAACAAAGGGCGCCGTCGCGATCCTCTACGTGAGCGACGTGCACAATCATCCGGAGCCGGGCAACTTCCAGCAGGCGGGTCGCAACTTCTGGCCCGCGGCCCCGGCGCGGATTCCCAACTACACCCTAGCGACGTGGGCCGATCGCCTGCACATTCCCGCGATACAGATCTCGCCGGCGCTTGCCACATCGCTGGTCGCCGGCACCGGCAAGACGCTGGCGAACCTGGCGAAGGAGTCCGAAACCGCGCGGGGCTTCACGCCGCTGGCGCTGCCCAACGTCCGCATCGATCTGCATACCGCAGTCGCCCGCCACACCGTTCCCGATCGCAACGTGCTCGGCCTGCTTGAAGGCAGCGATCCGAAACTGAAGGACGAGTGGGTGCTGGTGACGGCGCACTTCGATCACGACGGCGTCAACGGTGCGCAGGTGCTGAACGGCGCCGACGACAACGGCTCCGGCACGGTGGCGCTGATGGAGATTGCCGACGCCTACGCGCTGGCCGCGCAACAGGGCCAGCGGCCACGGCGCAGCGTGCTGTTCTGCGCGTGGAATTCGGAAGAGCGCGGCCTGCTTGGCGCGTGGGCTTACACCGAGCATCCGCCGGCGCCGCTCACCACCATCGCCGGAGTGCTGAACATGGACATGATCGGCCGCAACGAAGAAGTGCAGGCCGGCGGCGGCAATCGCTTCAA
>JALDXK010000787.1:0-2561 GCA_032155105.1 Acidobacteriota bacterium | reverse complement strand
CAGGTAGTGCGGAATCTCTTCCGGGATGTTCGCCGACCAGATGATCAGGAACTGCGAGAACTGCAGGTACGCCCACAGCATCAGGAACGCGAACAGGAACTTGCCCAGGTCGTGGAAGTGGTGCGTCGTCAGCACGCGGTTGAGCGGCGCGGTCTGCGCGAGCATCACCAGCACGATGATCCCGAACGCGAACGCCGAGAGGCCCTGGCCGCCGATGTAGAGCATGCCCCAGATGGTCGAGAACCAGTGCGGGTTCACCGACAGCGTCCAGTCGACCATCGCGAAGGTGACGGTGAGGAAGTAGACCACCAGGCCGCCACCCGAAAGGCGTGCCATCTTGTCGAGCAACGCCGGATCGCCCGTGCGATCGTGCTCGGACGACCACGTGGTCAGCAGGTAGCCCATCGCGCCCCACACGAGGAAGTAGATCGCCTGTCGCGCCAGGAAGAATGGCGTGTTCAGGTAGAGCGACTTCTCGGCGATGATCGGGTCGGTCGCGGTGATGCCCTCATGGCTCCACTCGTAGATGGAGTGCATCCCGAAAATGATCGGGATGAACAGCAGCGCCATGAACGGCAGCGTGCGCACCGCCGCTTCGAACGGCCGGCGCAGCACCACGCCCCACACGCCGCCCGACAGGTGCTGCACCATCAGCAGCGCGAGGCTGCCGAGCACCACGCCCATCCAGAAGGTGTAGGCCACCAGGTAGGCCTGGAAGAAGCGGTCGGCCCCCGACATGAAGAACCCGGCCACCGCCAGCACCACGCCGGCCACACCGGCGATCATGCCGAACTGTTTCAGGCCCGGCAGCGGCGTGCCGTCCGCCCGATACGTTTCAGTCACCGTCGACACTAGTGTTTCTCCACTGGCTTGGCTGTGGTTGCGCCCTGGCCCGCCGGCGTGTCCGCTGAAATGGCGGCGGTGGACGCCGGGGCGGAGGTGGGCGCGGCGGCATCGAGCACGGCGCGCTGGTCTGCGGGCACGTCGTTCACCGACGCGTGCTGGCTCAGTTGCAGCGCGCGCACGTAGGCGACGATCAGCCAGCGATCGCGGACCGGGACCTGCGTGGCGTAATCGGGCATCGCGCCGAAGCCGTTGGTGATCACGTCGAAAAAGTAGCCGGCCTTCTCCTGGCGCAGCCGATCCTGGTGGAACGACGCCGCCTGGCGCAGGCCGCGCTGCACCACCATGCCGTTGCCGTCGCCGAGCCGGCCGTGGCACGGCGTGCAGTAGATGTTGAAGCGCTGCTGCCCGCGGGCGAGGTCGGCGCGCTCGATCGCGAACGGGAACTGGTCGACGACCTGGCCCGCGACCTTGCCGGTGTAGAGCATCTCGTCGTCGCGCAGCCAGCCGCGCGGCACCGTGCCGGTCGGCGCCGTCCGCGAGGCGCGGTTGTCGGCAAACGTGGAGCTGGCCTCGAACGCCTCGTAGCGCGGCGCGTCGTGCATGTCCTGGCGGCAGCCGGCCGCGGCCATTACGAGCAGCAGCAGAATCGTGTTACTCCGCAACGTCGTAGACTCCCTTCGCGCCGGTGCTGCGCAGGAACTCGCTGGCGGCGTGCTGATCGAACTTGGCGTCCTTCGATTCGATCACGAGGAAAAACTTGTCGGAGCTCGCCATCGAGAAGCGCTCGACGTTGAACACCGGGTGGTAGGGCTGCGGCAGGCCGCTCAGCAGGATCATGCCGATCGCCGCGGTGAGCGCCGAGAACAGGATGGTTAGTTCGTACGACGGCACGATGAACGTCGTCCAGCTCGCGTAGGGACGGCCGCCGATGTTCATCGGGTACTCGATCACCGACGCCCAGTACTGCAAGGCGAACCCCGTCGCCATGCCGGCGAGCCCGCCGGCGAGCACCAGCTTCGGCAGGATCGTCCGCTTCTGGTGGATGATGTCGTTGAGCTCCTCGATCGGCACCGGCGAGTAGGCCTCGACCTTGCTGAAGCCCTTCGCCATGGTCTGGCGCGCCGCGTCGACCAGGGCCTGGCCCGAATCGTACTCGGCCATCACGCCGTGAAGCAGGTTTGATGTGTCCTGTGTATGCGCCATATCAGTGGCCTTGTTTCACTTTGCTCTGCGGCAGCAGCGTCTTCACTTCGAAGATCGAAATCATCGGCACGAAGCGCAGGAACAGCAGGAACAGCGTCAGGAACAATCCGAACGTTCCGAAGAACGTCATGAAGTCCCACACCGAGGGGTAGTACATGCCCCAAGACGAGGGCACGAAGTCGCGGTTGAGCGAGGTCACGATGATGACAAAGCGCTCGAGCCACATGCCCAGGTTCACGAACAGCGACATGACGAAGAGGATGAGCGTGTTGTTGCGGATGCTCTTGAACCACAGCGCCTGGATCATCACGACGTTGATCGAGATGAGCGCCCAGTACGACCAGCCGTACGGCCCGAACATGCGGTTCCACATCATGAAGCGCTCGTGCGGGCTGGCGCTGTACCAGGCGAAGAACGCCTCCATGGTGTAGCCGTAGCCGACGATCAGCCCGGTCGTCAGCATGACCTTGGCCATGTTGTCGATGTGCCGCATCGTGATCAGGCTTTCCATG
>JALDXK010000786.1:0-2562 GCA_032155105.1 Acidobacteriota bacterium | reverse complement strand
ACATCTTCGGCTACCGGATGATGGTCTGGGCGATCCTCGCGATCGGCGGCCTGTCGTTCGTCGTGTGGGCGCACCACATGTACGTGTCCGGCATGAACCCGTACTTCGGGTTCTTCTTCGCGACCACGACGCTGATCATCGCGGTGCCGACGGCGATCAAGGTCTACAACTGGGTGCTGACGCTCTGGAAAGGCGACATCCACCTGACCGTGCCGATGCTGTTCGCGATCGGCTTCATCTTCACGTTCGTGCACGGCGGCCTGACCGGCCTCTTCCTCGGCAACGTGACCGTGGACCTGCCGCTCTCCGACACCTATTTCGTGGTCGGGCACTTCCACATGGTGATGGGCGTCTCGCCGATCCTCGTGGTGTTCGGCGCGATCTACCACTGGTACCCGAAGATCACCGGCCGCATGTACAACGACGCGCTCGGCAAGGTCCATTTCTGGCTGACCTTCCTCGGAACCTACGCGATCTACCTGCCCATGCACTACCTGGGCATCCTCGGCGTGCCGCGGCGCTATTACGCCCTCGGCGAGACCGAGTTCCTGCCCCAGTCGGTGCACACGATCAACGCGGCGATCACGATCGCGGCGCTGGTCGTGGCCGGTTCCGTGGTGATCTTCCTCTACAACATGATCGTGAGCCTGTGGAAGGGCGAGAAGGCGTCGTCGAACCCGTGGAAGGCGACGACGCTCGAATGGCAGACGCCGGACACGCCGCCGAAGCACGGCAACTGGGGGCCGCGGCTGCCGGTCGTGCATCGCTGGGCCTACGACTACAGCGTGCCCGGCGCGCCGGATGACTTCATCCCGCAGAACGTGCCCATCGATGACCGGCACCCGAGCGGCTTCGGCCACGGCGAAGACAAGGCCCGCCATTGAGCAACACGGCGATCGTCGTCGCGCTCCTTGTCGGCGTCGCGGTCTGGTTCGCGGTCGCGAGCCGGCTCACGTCCAAGCCGTGGGAGAACCGCGGAGAGAGAGGCGACGTCGGCGCGATCCGCTTCTCGCCCGCGCGCATCGGCCTGTGGGTGTTCATGGCGGTCGTGACCTCGCTGTTCTCGCTGTTCCTGACCGCGTATTCGATGCGCATGCACCACGGCGTCGGCTGGTGCCACCTGACGCTGCCGCGCATCGCCTGGTGGAACACGCTGGTGCTCCTCGGCGCGAGCGTCGCGATGCAGCTCGCGTCGTCCTCGGTCGCCGGCGGCCGCCGCCAGTCGGCGCAGGTCGCGCTCATCGCCGGTGGCGTGCTCTCGATCGCGTTCCTCGCCGGGCAGGTGGCCGCCTGGCAGGCGATCGGCCCCTCGCTCTACTACGTGCAGGGCAGCCCCGCGATCGCATTCTTCTACGTGCTGACCGTCGTGCACGGCCTTCACCTGGTGGGCGGCCTGTACGTGCTCGGCCGCGCCGCGCACCGCTTTGCCGGCGGCGCGGAGCTCGTCGACCTGCGCCAGAGCCTGTCGCTCTGCGCGACCTACTGGCATTTCCTGCTGCTGGTGTGGCTCGCCGTGTTCGGCGTGCTGCTGTTTCTCTGATCTGAGAGGAAGCCCTGCCAATGGCCCATCACGACCACACGGCTGCCTTGCCCCCGCTCAAGCAGGTCGCAGCGGACTACGCCGCCGACAAGCAGGCGTTCCCGGTGCCCTGGGGCAAGGCGATGATGTGGATCTTCCTGCTCTCGGACACCTTCATCTTCACCTGCTTCCTGACGGGCTACATGAACGTCAGGATCTCGACGATGGATTCGTGGCCGAACCCGAGCCAGGTGTTCGGGCTCCACATGTTCGGCCAGGAAGTCCCGCTGCTCCTGATCGCGATCATGACCTTCGTGCTGATCACCTCGAGCGGCACGATGGCGCTCGCCGTGAACTACGGCTACCGGCGCGACAAGAAGAACACCGTGCGCCTGTTGCTTGCGACCGCCGTGCTCGGCGCGACCTTCGTCGGCATGCAGGCCTTCGAGTGGACCAAGCTCATCATGGAGGGCGTGCGGCCCTGGGAGAATCCCTGGGGCGCGCCGCAGTTCGGCTCGGCATTCTTCATGATCACGGGATTCCACGGCTGCCACGTGACGGGCGGCGTCATCTACCTGCTGGTCACCGCGAAGCGCGTGGGCTCCGGGTTCTACGACCGCAAGGGCACGTACGAGACGGTCGAGGTCGCGGGCCTGTACTGGCACTTCGTCGACCTCGTCTGGGTATTCATCTTCGCTTTCTTCTACCTGTGGTGACCGGCATGAACCAGGCTGTGCAACCGACCGAAGGCCATCAGCAGCATCCGCTGGCAATCTACCTGTGGATCTGGGTGCTCCTCTTCGTGCTGAGCGCCTTCTCGTACATGGTCGACTACTTCCATCTGCAGGGCATGCTGCGCTGGTCGCTGATCATCCTGTTCATGCTGCTCAAGGCCGGGTTCATCGTCGCGATCTTCATGCACATGGCCTGGGAGCGGCTCGCGCTCAAGTTCGCGATCCTGCTGCCGCCGCTGTGCCTGCTGGTGCTCATCGGCTTCATGGCGATCGAGGGCGACTACACCTTCATCACTCGCGGGGCGGCGT
>JALDXK010000785.1:0-2568 GCA_032155105.1 Acidobacteriota bacterium | reverse complement strand
CTCGAGGTGGCACGTCGAGCACGCCAGGTCGTTGAACAGCTTCGCGCCGCGCTGCGCGAGCGTGCCGTCCATGGCGCCGCCCTGCAGCCACGCCTGGTAGGCCGCCGGCTCGAGGACGGTGACGCTGCCGATCATGCCGGCATGGTTGGTGCCGCAATATTCGGTGCAGAAGATGTGGTACGTGCCGGGCGTTTGCGCCTCGAACCACAGGTCGGTGTAGCGTCCCGGGATCGCATCCATCTTGGTGCGGAAGGCCGGGAAGTAGAGGCTGTGAATCACGTCTTCCGAGCTGATCGTGATCTTGATCGGCCGGCCGGCTGGAATGTGCAGCTCGTTGATCTCGCGCTGGCCCTCGAGGTGCTGGAACTTCCACATCCACTGCTTGCCGACCGCGTAGAGATGCAGGGCCTCATCGGGCGGACGCCGCAGGTGGAAGAACACCGACGCGCCCCACCCAAACATGAACATCGCGATGATCGTCGGGATCACGCTCCACAGCAGCTCGAGCGGCAGGTTGCCTTCGATCCTCGCGCCGATTTGGCCCGTGTGCGTCCGGTGGTACTTGATGCCGAGCACGACCACCGCCAACGCCACGCCGAGGGCGAAGAGCGCGCACGTCGCGAGAATGAAGAAGTACAGCGCGTCGACGTCCTTGGCGAACACCGATGCCTGTTCCGGAAAGATGGGTATGCCGAATATACTCATTAGCTACTGCCCCGTCCGGCCTGTCGCCGTCGGTAAGGCCGCGTCCCTATCGGTGTCTAATCGGTGTTTAATCTGTGGCGGCTCGCGCCAAAGCGACATGAACACAAATCCCACGAGCGCCATCAGCGTCACCGCGCCGCCGATTCGCACCGCCCGCATCGCCATGAAGCCGTAATTGCCCGTGGCCGGATCGTAGTGATAGCAATAAAGCAGCAACTGGTCGGCCAGCGAGCCAATCCGTTCTGAGGCCGACTCCATCAGCGCAAACTTGACGTCGCGCGCTGAATAGTCGATGCCCAGGAAGTAGCGCGACAGCGTGCCGGCCGGCGTGGCCACGACGATGCCGCTGGCGTGCGCGAACTGCTGCGACGCCTCGTCCCAGTAGAAGCTGAAGCCGGCCGCCCTGGTCAGCGCGTCGATGGACGACTGCTCGCCGGTCAGGAAGTGCCAACCGTGCTCGGAGCCCGGCCGCTTGTAACGTTCGAGGTAGGCTTTCTTCTTGCCCGCCGCCAGCACCGGCGTCTCGCGCGGGTCGAAGCTCACCGCAACGACGTCGAATTCCTTGCCCACCGACTCGTTCAAGACACGCAATGCGCTCTCGAGCCCGTTGAGCACCTGCGTGCACAGCATCGGGCACTCGTAGTACACGAACGCCAGGACCACCGGCTTGCGCCCGAAGTAGTCGCCCAGCTTGACCGCCGTGCCGTTCTCGTCTTTGAACGGGAGGTCGAGCGGCAGCCGCTCGTTGAGGCGCTGCTCGAACGCCACCTTCTGCAGGGCCGCCGGCATCTGGCTCGACGGCGCCGACCCGGCCGGCTGCACGCCGCGATCCTGCGCCGACACAACGACCGACATGAGCGCCACGCTCATCGCGATGGCGCTCACTGATGTCGTCGCTGTTCGTATTGCCACTCGCATTTCGTTAACTCTTAACTGCCAACTGTTGACTGAACTCTTAACTGTCGACTGCTGACTGCCGACTGCTGTCTGCCGACTGTTACCGCGGCGCCGTTGTCCTTCCCGAGGAGCTGTCCTGCACGATGCCCGTCGCAGGCGCGGCGTCGGTCCGCACTGGAAGACCGCGCTGCAGCAGCAGATCCATCGCCTTGTCGATCGGCACGCGCGCGATGCCGCCGTCCTTGTCGATCCAGCCGTAGTTCTGCAGCTTGGCCGCTTCCTCGCTGCGCAGCATGTAAACGTCGCGGAACGGCTGCGTCTGCAGCGCCGGGGTCGGCTGCGGCCGCTGCACGCCGGCCGCCAGCGGGAAGCGCTGCGCGGCGCGATTGGCCGACGTCTCCTGGGTGTCGAAGAACTTGAAGACGCCGTAGACGATGCCGAACGACAGCACCATCGCCACCGCCAGCCACAAGGCGAACTTGTAGCCGATCGCGGGATCGATGTCGGTGTGCTCGTACTTCGCGCCGGGCGGCGTCGGCCCGTACTCGACGTCGTGATCGCTGGCGTGCTCAGTGGACATGGTGATGCAATGCCTTTTCGAGTTGGGGATCGTTCACCGGCAGCAGCGAGCGTCCGCCCAGCTGCGCCACGAACAGCGAGATGAACACGCCGCCGAGCGCGAGCGGCAGCGCCACGTCCAGCAGGCTCACCGTCATGCCGCCCTTGTGCAGTTCAGGCGCCACGTGCCACCAGTACTCGGTGACCCGCGCGCACAGCAGCCACACCGCGATCACGAACAGCCGTCGCGAGTTCTTCTTGATGTCGCGCGACAGCAACAGTGCGTACGGCACCATGAAGTGCCCGACGACGATGAAGATGCTGAGGAACTTCCAGCTGTTCTCCCAGCGGACCAGGTAGTGCGGAATCTCTTCCGGGATGTTCGCCGACCAGATGATCAGGAACTGC
>JALDXK010000784.1:0-2570 GCA_032155105.1 Acidobacteriota bacterium | reverse complement strand
CGGCAGCATCTGGTCGCGCATCGCGAGGTGATACACCGCGGCGGCGATCACCATTGCAGACTGCTGCGCATCGCGCTCGATGATCCGCTCGAAGGTGTCGAGGTTGGTGTGCCAGGTGTGCGAGCCGTACTCGATCGGATCCTGCTGGATGCCGATGCCCGGCAGGCCAGCCTCGTTGAACGAGGTCGAGTCCGTGCCGCCGCGACGGCGGCTCTGCGTGGCATTGACGCCGAAGAACCCGTTGTCTTCGAAGGGCTTGGTCGCTTCGCGCAGAATCTTGGCCGCGTCGGGCGGACCGAACACCGACATGCCGCGGGCGCGGCCGGTGCCCGAGTCGATGTTGAAGTAGCCGGCGAAGTTGGCGTGACCGGGCTTCGGATTCTCGACCATGCCGAAGTGCTCTTTCACATACGCCTGCGAACCGAGCAGCCCCTGTTCCTCGCCGCTCCACAGCGCGAGACGAATCGTGCGGCGCGGCTTGACCCCGATCGCCTGCAGGATGCGAATTGCCTCCATCATCGTCGCGCAGCCGATCGCGTTGTCGGTGGCGCCGGTGGCGGCGTGCCACGAATCGATGTGGCCGCCGAGCATCACCACTTCCTGCGCCTTGTCGGTACCCGGGATCTCCGCCACCACGTTGTAGGCGGTCGCGCCCTCGGGGTAGGTGCGATTGACGATGTTGAGTTCGAGCTCCACGGTGCGGCCGTCGGCCATCAGGCGCGAGAGGCGCCCGAAATCCTCGTTGCGCATCACCACGGTGGGCACGGCCTTGGCGACATCGAAGGTGCGGTTGTTGAACGCGCGAATCTGGCCGTGCTCGCGGCCCGCATCGTTGACCCGCGCAACCGCACCGGCCGACACGAGGAACTGATCGAGTTGCTCGGCCACCTGGTTGCCCGTCAGGACGTTTGGATCGGGACGCGCCGGTGGTCCGCCGCCGAAGCCGCCGCCGCCCGATGGATTGACCGGATCGTATTGCGCGCGCACGTCGTTGTCTTCGCGACGCTTCTGCGGCGTGAGGATCGTCACCGGCACGTCGGCCGGCATGCCGATCATCGCGATCGTGCCCTTCACCCTGGCGCGGTTGTCGTCGAAGAACTTCGTCAGGATCTCTTTCGTCGGCTGCGACGGCACGACGAGCTGCACCGCCTGCGCGGTGACGGTGCCGTTCGTGCCCGGCGTCCACGCCAGCGCTTCGGTGACGAGCGAGTCCTTGATCGGGGAGATGACGTGCACCGACAGTTTCTCGTTCGCCCAGCCGGGATGCCCGAAGTTCCACGGCTCGAGGTGGCCGTTCTTCAGGCCCCAGCGAGCGGTCTCGGCCACCACCCACTCCTGCGCCGCCTTGAGGTTCGGCGACCCGGTGAGGCGCGGGCCGTAGACGTCGGTCAGGAAATGCAACGTGCGGAGAATCTGGGAGTTGTCCGTCGCCTCGCGCCGGATCTTCCATTGGATGTCGGCGTCCACCTTTTCCTGCGCCACCGGCATGGATGTGGCTGCAAAGACAGTGGTTAGCGTGACGATAAGGCTCAGGCGATGCTTCATGACGGCGATTTTACTCCTGCTTCACAAGGACCCGGCGATCGCCGTAGAATCTGCTTCAAGAGGTGCCAGATGTCCCCAGCGAGCGTTCGTCTGCTTCGGGCAACGTTTCTCGTTTTCGGTGGTGCAATCCTGCTCTCCGCGCAACCGGCGGCTGAACAGACCTCTCCGCCGGCCACGGTGACGTTTACCAAGGACATCGCGCCCATCTTTCAGCGCAGCTGTCTGCAATGCCATCAACCCGATTCGATCGGGCCGATGTCGCTGTTGACGTACCAGGAGACGCGCCCCTGGGCACGGTCGATCAAGCAGAAAGTCATGCAGGGCGAGATGCCGCCCTATCGCTACGACCGCAACGTAGGCATCCAGCGTCTGAAGCATGATTTGCGTCTGAGCGAGAAGGAGATCCAGACGATCGTGCGCTGGGTCGACACCGGCGCGCCGCAAGGCAACCCCGCCGACATGCCGCCGGCGGTCTCGTTCCCCAACCCGAATGAATGGGGGTTCGAAAAGCAGTTCGGCCCGCCCGACGTGATCGTCAAGACCAAACCGTACACGCTGCCGGCGCGCGGGCAGGACGTGTGGTGGCGGCCGATTGTGCCGACCGGCATGACCAAGGACCGTTGCATCAAGGCCGTCTCGGTGAAGCCGTCGCCCCGTGGACGCGCCGCGGCGCATCATGCGAACACCGAGTTCGTCCAGTTCGACGAGAAGACCGGCAACTACGTCGAGACCGAGCGCGTGTCGGAGTACGCCCTGGGCAAGGTTGGCGAGATCGTTCCGGTTGATGGCTGCCGCACGCTGCCGGCCAATGCGCTCGTTCGCTGGGACGTGCACTATTACCCGACCGGCGAAGAGGTGAAAGACGACGTGATCGAGATGGGGATCTGGCTCTATCCGGAGGATCACAAGGGCAAGTACAAGCAGGACCTGAAACTGTACTCGCTGCTGATGAAGGGCGGCGAACTCGAGATCCCGCCGCACGGTACCACCGTGACGCAGGGCTTCCACTCGTTCAAGACGCCGGT
>JALDXK010000783.1:0-2581 GCA_032155105.1 Acidobacteriota bacterium | reverse complement strand
CGCGCCGCCGCGAATCGCGTGAAGGACAAGACCGGTCAGAAGGGCAAGGCCCTCTTCCATCCGATTCGACTGATCCTGACCGGCGCCTCCGAAGGCCCTGAGCTTGATCTCATCGTGCCCGCCATCGAGCGCGCACTCGACGTGCCGGGACTGGCGAAGGTCATTGCCTGCCGCGACCGAGCTGCCGAAATCGCCAGGCTCCTGTAACCCTGTAACTTTGTAACCCTGTAACCGCAAGTCTTGTAAGATGCGCGGCATGAAACGAGCCGCGCTGATCTCGTTGTTGGTGGCCGGCGTTGCCGGTCTCACGTTATTAGCCCGCGCCGACTGGTCCGTCGTAGCTGCTGCGAAGATGGACGCTGCCTTCGGCAGCGTAGGCGGGCAAGCACCCAGGGGGGCCGTCACAGCCGCGGCCAAACCCGGAGTCCCGAAGCCGGTTGACGTCACCGTTCGCGAAGGCACCTCGATGTCGGTCGCGATCTCCCCAGACGGCACGACCATCGCCACCGACATGCAGGGCAGCATCTGGACGATGGCCGCGTCTGGCGGCGAGATGAAGCGCATCACCGACGTCTTCAATGATGCGCGGCAGCCGCGGTGGTCGCCCGATGGACGGACGATCGTCTTCTTCGCCTACCGGGACGGCGGCTACGACATCTGGTCGATCAACCCCGACGGCACCAACCAGAAGAAGCTGACGTGGGGCGCCTACGACGATCGTGAGCCGATCTGGTCGCACGACGGCACTCGCCTCGCGTTCTCTTCCGATCGCGGCAGCGCGCTCGGCAGCGATTACAACATCTGGATGCTGGACGTGCGCTCGGGCGAGTTGCGGCAGATCACCAAGGGGTCGAGCGAGGACTTCATGCCCAGTTGGTCCAACGACGACAGCGAAATCGTCTACGCCTCGTCGCGCGACAACTACGAATCGGTCTGGGCCACCAACGTGCGCACGGCCGGCGACCGCCGCGTGCAGAGTGTGAAAGGTGCGCGGCTCGACGCGCCCTCGTGGGGGCCGGGCGGCCGCCTCGTCTATCACGTCACCCAGGGTGGGCGTACCCGCTTCGAGATCGACGGCAAGCCCGTGACCGGAGACGACGAGAACGTCTTCGCCTTCCGCGCCTCGTGGGCGTCGCCCACCGAGTATCTCTACGTCTCGGACGGCAAGATCCGGCGCCGCTCCTCGGCGGGGCTGCCGATGCAGACGATCGAGTTCACCGCGACGATGCCGGTGATCACGCCGCAGTACAAGCCGCGGGTGCGAGATTTCACGTCCACCGCGCCGCGCAAGACGCTCGGCATCGTGCGGCCGGTGATCTCGCCCGATGGCACGCAGATCGCCTTTGCCGCAGTCGGCGACATTTACGTGATGCCCACCACTGGCGGCCCTGCCACCAACCTCACGCAGGACGCGGCCCTCGACACCGACCCGTCGTGGTCGCCGGACGGGTCGTCGCTGGTCTACTCGTCCGACCGCGACAGCGCGCATTTGCAGCTGTGGGTCCGCGACATGAAGAGCGGCGTGGCGCGCAAGGTCACCAACCTCACCACGCAGCCCCAGGGCGCCTCGTTCTCACCGGACGGCAGACGCATTGTCTTCTTCAACGTCGACGGCATGTGGCGCGTGGCTGAAATGTCGATCCTCAATCTCGACTCCGGCACGGTGATGCGGATCCATGAGTCGCTGCCGCAGCCCGGCACGCCGACGTGGTCGCCCGACGGCCGACGCATCGCGCTGGCCGGCATCGCGCCGATGACCGTGCGCTTCCGCGAGGGTACCAACCAGGTGCAGACGATGGCCGCCACCGGCGGCGACGTGACGTGGTACGCGCCGATTCCGCTGCTGTCGATTGATTCGCGCGGCGGCGGCGGCCCGGTGTGGTCGCCCGACGGCACCAAGATGGCGGCGATTTACGAAGGCGTGCTGTCGGTGTGGCCGGTGCTGACGACCGGCGAGCCGGCGGGCCCGCCGCGCCGCGTCACGTCGGAGAGTGCGCACGCGCCGAGCTGGCAGGGTGATTCCCGGCACATCCTCTACCAGTCGCTCGACCAGTTGCGCATCGTCGACATCGAAACCGGCGAGACCAAGACGGTGCCGTTCACCATGACGTGGACACCCGCGATTCCGAAGACGCGCGTCGTGGTGCACGCCGGCAAGCTGCTCGACATGAAGTCGCCGACGTTGCGGTCCAACGTCGACGTGGTGATTACCGGCAACCGGATCACCTCGGTGGTGCCGCATGCCGACGGCAACCACCTGAAGGCGCAGGTCGTGGACGCGTCGAACCTCACCGTGATGCCGGGCCTCACCGAATTCCACTCACACCTGCAGAAGGACTTCGGCGCCGCGCAGGGCCGCGCGTGGCTGGCCTTCGGCGTCACCACCGTGCGGAGCCCGGGCAATACGCGCTATGAAGCGGTCGAGGATCGCGAAGCCAACGAAGCCGGCGTGCGTCCCGGCCCGCGCGTCTACGGCACCGGCTACCTGATGGAGTGGAACCGCGTGTACTACAAGATGGGCATCGCCATCTCCAACGTGAGCCAGTTCGAGATGGAGCTCGAGCGCGCCAGGGTGCTGCAG
>JALDXK010000782.1:0-2598 GCA_032155105.1 Acidobacteriota bacterium | reverse complement strand
AGAAGCTGCTCCACGAACGCGGTCAGGAGCTGGCTGCGAGCCTGCCGCTGTCGAGCACCGAGCAGAACCGAACCGCTGATCTTGTCGAGCACGGCCGTGGCACTCTGTCCGAGAGACGGATCGATGACCTGACCTTCCAGTGCGTCGATCGCCTGCAGCTCCTGCTTGCGGCCGTTCAGACGAAGCGAGCCGGTGTCGTTGATAGCCGACATCGCCACGGCATCGGCCATTTCTAATGTCGCCAACCGGCTGGCCAGTGTCCGTTGCGCCGTTGGCGTGAGCCGTCCGAGCGCGGCCCGTGCGTTCAGCACCGGGTGGCTCACGGCGAGGTACGCCGCCCCACGCGGGTCCCCGAAGATGAGCGCGTCGTTGATGCCGTTGGCGTAGAGGAAGTCCCCTCCGTGTGTGCGCCAGCGGGGCACCTCCAGAAGGGCATAGCGGCGCAGGTCGGCAAAGGCGCTGAGGCGCCTGGCCATCGCCCACAGCTTCGCGTGCTGGGCCCGTTCCGTTTCGAGCAAGTACTGCTGGTAGACGGCCGAGATGGTGTTGCGAGCGGTGTTCGCCGGGTCATACACCGACAACTGCGCACGAGCTGGTTGTGCGGCGAGGGCGACGGCGATCAGCCCAAGGAGAAGTCGTCGCATGGTGTCCTCCAGTCCCCTGTAACGATGGCTACGGCTGACGCCAGGTCCGAAGCGCGTCCCCAGTGCCGGCGGCGAAGGCCTCGTTCGCGGCGCGCGCATCGCGCCACGTGACGAGCTGCATGTTGATCGTGGCGGCTTCCGTGTCGCGCAGCCGTTTTCCGCGCGCGAGCAGCTGCTCGAGGGCGTGCGACAGGAGCTGGTTCGAGAGCATGTCCTGTCGGCGTCCGAGAAGCTCCCCGGCTGCGATCTTGTCGAGGATGGCCGTCATCTCGTGATACTGCGACCCGGGGTTCAGAACATCGTTCTGAAGGGATTCCACGGCGTTCTGAAGCTGGCCGTGGTAACCGCGTGCCAGGGCGACTTGGTGGCCGCCCATCGTCGCAACCGAGTCGGTGATCTCGACGGTGGCGTACTGCCGCTGCAGCATCTGTCTGGCCGCGGCGCTCAGCGTCGGCGGTGTCGTCGTCGGACGAAGGAGCGGCAGCGCGGTCGAGAAGTACGCGGAGCCGGTCGGATCGCCGCTGTTGAGCGCCTGGATCCACGGTCGCCCGAAGTCCCACCGAGACGGATCGTGCGAGGTCAGTGCGATTGGAGGAGTCCGAAATCGGTCGAGGCTTCCAAGCCTCTGTGCCATTCGGAGCACGGTCAGGTACTGCGCCCGCAGCTCCGTGTAGTGCTGCTGGACGCGGTACGCGATCAACGTCGTCTGGACAAGGTTCGCGGGATCGATGACGACGAACTGTGCATGGGCGGGCGCCGCGATCGTGCACAGCGCGGTGGCAAGCGCCAGGACTCGGCGAAACATAGGGTCCTCCTGTTCAGAACCGTCTTGAATCGACGCCAGCGGTATACGCTGGCAGCTCGATGTCGCTCGTGAGGTACACCTTCACCCGATGTCCCTCGCGAATCGTGATCGTCGGCAGCCGATTGAGAAAGCGATTCATAACTTGCATCGCGGCTTGGGAGGTCGCGTCGCCCACGCCGCCAGCGATGACAATCGTTCGGTCCCCATCGCCGCTGCCGAGTCCGGCACTACCCAGGTACTGGGAGAGGCCGCTGATCAGGCCAACGGCCGCAGCCGCGCCGAACGTCGACAGAAAGTGGTGGTTGACCTTGTCGCGCAGTCCGGCATCGCCGATCTGGTTGAGGCCCATGAACTGATCGAGGCGGTAGCTGCGACCGTCCGGCATGAGCAACCGATGGAAAGACACAGCGAGGCGCGTTTCCCCGAACGCCTGCACGGGCTTGGTCTCGCCCAGGATCCTCGCGCCCGCGGGCAAGAGCACCTGTCGGCCGGTGTGGGAGTAGAGGGCGTTCGTCACCAGGCAGTTCACAGGCGCCGCCATCGCGCCGTCCAGGCGATTGGTGAGTACGGTGTCGATGATGGTTCCTTCGAGCACGCGATAGAGCGGCCCGGCTGCGCTGATCGGCGGTGTGTAGTCCGGTGTGCGTCGCTGCGCCGGATCCAGCGGCCGAGGCTCGTTCGCGGGTGTCGCCGGAGCCTGCGCTGCTGGCGCACCGCCTCCAAACGCACCAGCGGTCCTGGCGGTCGCTCGGACCACCGCGTCAGCCACTTCCTCGACAGACGGACTAGGTGAGCCTGGCTGCGCAGGAACGCCGGGGGCCATCGTCCCGATTCGTCCCTGATCCGGTCGTTCGCCTTCCGGACGCCGGCTGAGTACGACGTTGCTCGCAAAGAGGCTCTCGTACTCACGACGCTTCCGCTCTTCGGCAATGGGGTCCTGCGCTGGGGCCGGGGCCGTGTCGCCGTACTGAGTCGGCTCCGCCGGCGCTACGGTAGCCACCTGCGCTTCACGGAGTGCCTGAGCCTCCAGAAGTCGCAGGCGGTCCTGATAGTCGCGAACGCGATCGGCACTCGGCGTCTGCGCGGGTGTAGCAGCCTGGGCGGGTCGAGGCGGCGGGTCAGGACGACCGACGATCAGCATGATCGCCA
>JALDXK010000781.1:0-2622 GCA_032155105.1 Acidobacteriota bacterium | reverse complement strand
CTTTGTCACCCTGTAACCTTTGTCACCCTGTAACCGTGTTTGTTACGAGAGTGCCTTGATGATGTCCCAGCGCGTGATGATATAGGTCGCGTCGAGCTTGAAGTCGCGGACGAGCACCGCCGGGCTATCCGGGGTCAGCATCGCCGACAACGCGTCCACGCTCGTCGAGATGTCCGCGAAGGGCAGCGCCGGCTGCATGATCGCCTCGACCGGCCCCTTCAGGACTTCCGGGTTCTTCACGATCGCCGAATACAGGTAGCCCTCGTTCACCGTGCCGACCAGGCGGCCGTCGGCGGTGACCGGAATCTGCGAATAGGCGTGCGCGGTCATGATGTGCGCCGCCTTCTCGACCGTCTCGTTGCGATCGATGGTGACGAGCGGCGCCTTCTCACGATTGGCCACGAGATCGCGCGCGGTGAGGCCCTTGCGATCGAGGAAGCCCTTCTCGCGCATCCAGTCGGGGTTGTACATCTTGCCAAGGTAGCGGGTGCCGTGATCGTGGAAGATCACCACCACCGTCTCGCCGGCCTTGAACCGATCGGCCAGCTGCAGCAGGCCGGCCATCGCCGATCCCGCCGAGTTGCCGGCGAAGATGCCTTCCTCTCGCGCGATGCGCGCCGTCATGATCGCCGCGTCGCGGTCGGTGACCTTCTCGAAGTGATCGATCAGGCTGAAGTCGACGTTCTGTGGCAGGAAGTCCTCGCCGATGCCCTCGGTGATGTAGGGATAGATCTCATTCTTGTCGAAGATCCCGGTCTCTTTGTACTTCTTGAACACCGAGCCGTAGGTGTCGATGCCCCAGGCCTTCACCGAGGGTTTTCGCTCCCTCAGGTACTTCGCCACGCCGCAGATCGTGCCGCCGGTGCCCACGCCGACCACGAGGTGATCGATGCGGCCCTCGGTTTGTTCCCAGATTTCTGGACCGGTCTGCTCGTAGTGGGCCTGCAGGTTCGACGGGTTGTCGTACTGGTTCGCCTTCCACGAGTTCGGGGTCTCGCGCTCGAGCCGAGACGACACTGAATAATACGAACGCGGATCTTCGGGATCGACGTCGGTGGGGCAGACGATCACTTCCGCGCCGAACGCACGCAGCGCATCGACCTTTTCCTTGGACTGCTTGTCGGTGGTGGTGAAGACGCACTTGTAGCCCTTGACCACCGCCGCGATCGCCAGGCCCATGCCCGTGTTGCCCGACGTGCCCTCGATGATCGTGCCGCCGGGTTTCAGCTTGCCCGCCTTCTCCGCGTCCTCGATCATCTTCACCGCCATGCGGTCCTTGATCGAATTACCGGGATTGGTGGTCTCGATCTTCGCGTAGACGTCGGCAGCGACCACGCCCCGCGGGATGCGGTTGAGGCGGACCAGTGGCGTGTTGCCGATGGTTTCGAGAATGTTGTTTTAGATTCTTCTGTGCATGACAGCGGCGTTGGCGGTGCCAAACCATCATACACGGGCCGTACTGGCATCGCTGGCCGTCTTTGCCGTGCTCGCCGTCGTGCACACGTGGCCTCTCGCCAGCGCGCCATCGCACTGGTCGCGAATCGACGGCGCCGACGCCGCGCTCAACACGTGGGCGGTGAGCTGGGTGGGCTCCCACCTGTTGAGCGATCCGCTGCACCTCTTCGACGCCAACATCTTCTATCCGGAACGCCTGACCCTTGCCTACTCGGAAGTGATGATCGTCCAGGGTGTGTTCGCCATGCCAGTGCTGGCGCTGGGCGGATCGCCGGTGCTGGCCTACAACGTGTCGCTGCTCGCCGGCTTCGCGTTGACCGGTTGGGCATTCTCCCTTCTGGTGCAGCGATGGACCGGAAGCTGGCCGGCCGGTTACGTGGCCGGTTCGCTCGCTGCTTTCAACGCGCATGCGCTCGTCAGGCTCGGCCACCTGCAAACGCTGCATCCGGAATTCTTCGCGCTGATGTTATTCGCGCTCGATCGCGTGCTCACTTCGCGGCGGGTGAAGGATGCGTGCTGGCTGGGCGTTGGCTTCGCGCTGCAGGGATTGACGTCGCTGTACCTCCTGGTTTTTTCAGCGTGGACGCTGCTGTTCGCGCTCCTGGCGCGCGCGGGTGAATGGCGGCGTGCGTCCGGCGTCGTGCTCCTTCGCCTCGCCACCGCGGCGGCCATCGCCATCCTCCTGCTGGCGCCAGCCTTGTGGGCGTACCGTCAACTGCGCATGGAAAGCGGGCTCGAGCGCGGCGCGGATGAGCAAATCGCCGGGTCGTGGATGGATTACCTCGCCTCCGGCGCGCGCGTGCATGCGTGGTGGATTCCCGCCGACGCCGCCAGCTCGGTGGCCTACGGTTTTCCGGGCCTCGTCGCCATCGCCCTGGTGATCGCTGCGGCGACGAACCAGGAGAGCCGCCGCGATCCGCGGTTCCGGATGTGCGCGGCCGCGGCCGTCGGCTGCCTGGCCGTGTCGATGGCGCCCCGCTTGCCGTTCTATGCGGCGCTGCACGGCGCCATCCCGCTGTTCCAGGCCGTGCGTGTGCCGGCGCGATTGTCGCAGGTCGTGCTGCTGATGGTCGCGGTGCTCGCCGGCTTCGGCGTCGCCGCGATCCAGAAACGATGGCCGTTAGCGCGAATGTGGCCGGCGGCAGTCGCCCTCGTACTGCTGGTCAA
>JALDXK010000780.1:0-2629 GCA_032155105.1 Acidobacteriota bacterium | reverse complement strand
TTGGTGACGTTCACGCACGCGAGCAGAAGCAGGAGGCCGGTCGCCGCGAGCACGATCACGAGCATGGGTTTCAGGTCGCCGACCATCGCGTCGACCAACGGCTGCACGATGAACGCCCGATTGGTCTCCGGGCCGGGATAATCGCGTCCCAGTCCCTGCGCCACGACCTCGAGCGTGCGGCGAAGTTGCTCGTCATTCGTACCGGGTCGGACACGCATGTAGCCGTCGTAGCTATGGGCCACGCTGTCAGGAACTAATCGCAGGTTGAACCAGATGTCCGTTCCCTGAGGCACGTCGAGATCGCGTGCAGCCACGCCGACGATCGTCGGACTTAGCTCGGCCAGGCGTACGGTCTTGCCGACGACGGCTGGGTCGCTGTTGAAGACCTCCTGCCAAAGTCGATGGGAAATGACGACCTCGATGGGCCCCTTCGGCTCGTGATGCTCGGCAACGAAACCAGGTCCCAACGTGTGCGGCAGGCCAAAGAGCTCGAAAAACCCGTCGCTCACCCCGTTACCGATCACCGCGCGTGGCGTGTTGTCGGGGAGGAGGAGCGTGACGTCGAACTTCTGAGACACGGCGGCGCGCTCGATCGGCAGAGCGGAGCTGTTGAGCCTGTTCAACTCCACCGGCGCCACCAGACCGCTCGTCACATTGCCGTCGGTGAACATCGTGCGCACGGTCCGGAGGTCCTGCGAATTCGGATACGGCAACGGCCTGAGCAACGCGGCGTTGGCCGCACTGAAAATCGCGATGGTCGCTCCGATGCCAAGGGCGAGTGTGCTCACGGCCGCCAACGTGAACGCGGGGACGTGCCACAACATGCGAATCGCAAAGCGGACGTCCTGCAATAGAGTGTTCATATCGCCGCGTGCTCCCTTCCGCGTGTGAGAGATTTGACCGATCGCAGCCGACCTGGACGACCGGTATTGAACACTACCGTCCCGGCAACGGACACTTGGTCCATCCAATGAAGGTATAAGACACCTCTTTTGCACGTTTCACTCCAACCTGCCCGGCTGGCACATGGCTTGACGATCGGCTGACCCCGAGGGCCATTCATCGTGATCAGCCAGGACCTTCGTCACGCATTCCGCGCGATGTGGGCAACGCCAGGTTTCGCCGCGGTCGCCATCCTCTCGCTAGCGCTCGGCATCGGTGCCAACACCGCGGTCTTCAGCCTCTGGAACAACGTGCTGCACGCATCGTTGCCGGCGGTCGAAGATCCCGAGGGGCTGGTCATGCTCTCGGATCCGGCAGCGTCGGGTCTGTGGCGGGGCCGGTGGAACTACAGCACCGACGGTCCCCGGGCGTGGCTGACCTACTCCGAGTTCGAGCAACTGCGCGACCAGGTGCCCTCGTTCTCCGAAGTCATGGCGACGCAAAGCAACTTGAACACATGGTCCGTTCGCGTCGACCAGGGAGTTCTCGAGGAGACCACCGGGCGACTGGTTTCCGGCACTTTCTTCCAGGTCCTTGGTGTTCGGCCGGCCCTCGGTCGTCTGTTCACTCCTGCCGAGGACAACGACGCCCATCCGTACGCGGTCATCAGTCATGCGTACTGGCACCGGCGCTTTGGTGGCCGCCCCGACGTGATCGGCAAGCCTCTCACGATTCGCAGTACAGCAGTGACGATCATCGGCGTCGCGCCCCAAGGCTTCGTCGGCGAGACCAGCGGACAGTCGCCGGATCTGTGGCTGCCGCTGCAGTTACAACCTCGTCTGCTCCCGGGGAGCAGCTGGCTGCAGGCCACGCCTCCGGAAAAAACAATGTGGCTTCGCGTGTTCGCACGGCTGAAACCCGGGGTTACTGAAGCACGGGCGGAAGCGCAGGCCAACGCAGTGTTTCAGGCGGGCCTGGAGTCGTTCTACGGAGACATCCGCAGCGAACGGCGCGCCGAATTTCTCGATCAGCGTCTTCGCATCTATCCAGGTGCCCGCGGTGCATCCGCCACGCTCGAACAGTTTTCATCGTCGGTCACCGTATTGCTCGCGTCGATCGGCACGCTGCTCCTCATGGCGTGCGCGAATCTGGCGAACCTGTTCCTGGCGCGCGGTGCGGCACGTCAGGGCGAGATCGCGGTCCGCGCGGCGCTCGGTGCAACCGGTGGGCGCCTGATCCGGCAACTGGCAACCGAGGGCCTCGCGCTCGCCGTCGTTGGCGGCGTTGCCGCGATTGGCGTCGCCTCGCTGCTTCACGGCGTTCTCGTGCGGATGTTGCAGGCGGCCGACTCAGACTTCTTTGTGAGCTTCTCCTTCGACCTGCCGGTTGCGATCTTCGGAGTAGCCGCAACGCTTGCCGCGGCTCTCGTGGTCGTCTCGATTCCTGCCGTGCAATTGACTCGAGCCGACACGCGGACGCGTCTCCTCGGTGCCGGCCGGGGCGTCGTACGTTCGATGCGGGAGTCGCGCTCGAGCCGCTGGCTGGTGACGCTGCAATTGGCCTTGTCTCTGCCGTTGCTCGTCGCCGCGGGACTCCTCGTCCAAACGATGGTCGACCTGCAGCGTCCCAACCTGGGGTTCCGTGCCGAACGCCTGCTCCTGACGCAGGTCAGTCTCGGTGAGCTGACGGAGGACGGGGCGCGTCGCGACCGCGTCATGCGGGCGCTGCACGCGAGCATCGAGCGGAT
>JALDXK010000779.1:0-2629 GCA_032155105.1 Acidobacteriota bacterium | reverse complement strand
CCGCCGTCGAGCCCGGCGATGCCTACACCGTGTTGCGCAACGGCGAGGCGTTTCCGCCGATGCTCGACGCGATCGAGAAGGCGCACACCCGCATCAACTTCGAGACCTACGTCTTCAAGGACGAAACCATCGGCGAGCGCTTCCTGCAGGCGCTCGAGCGCGCCGCCGCACGCGGCGTCAGCGTGCGCATGATCCTCGACCCGATTGGATCGGTGCTGAAGAAAGAAAACCAGGAGCGGCTTGAAAAGGCCGGCGTGAAGGTGGCGTGGTTCAACCCGCTGCGATTCTGGACGCTCGAGGAAACCAACTACCGCACCCACCGCAAGGTGCTGGCCGTCGATGGCGAGGTGGCCTTCACGGGTGGCATGGGCGTGGCCGATCAATGGCTGGGGAACGCCGAGGATCCCGAGCACTGGCGCGACACCCAGTTCCAGGTCACCGGCCCCGCGGTGCGCGCGCTGGAAGCCTCGTTCTACGAGAACTGGATCGAATCCGGCGGCCGCTCGGCGCCGGCCCTCGATCCGGAGCCGCCGCCGCGGGCCACCGGTGCGCGGTCGGTCGTGCTGTGGAGCAATCCCACCGCCGGCGCGAGCAACGTCAAGCTTTTGTATCTGCTGGCAATCGGCGCCGCGCGCCAGACGCTCGACATCCAGTCGCCCTATGTCACGCTCGACGAGTCCACGCGCTGGAGCCTCGCCGAAGCGCGCCGGCGTGGCGTGCGCGTGCGCATCGTCACCGAAGGGGAGATCACCGACGCCATGCCGGTGAAGCACGCGAGCCGCTACGGCTATCAACAACTGCTCGATCAGGGCGTCGAGATCTACGAATACCAGCCGACGATGATGCACACCAAGGCGGTGATGGTGGACGGCGCGGTGAGCGTGATCGGATCGGCGAACTTCGGCAATCGCTCCTTCGAGTTGAACGACGAGCTGACGATCGCGGTGTTCGACCCCGAGCTTGCCGCCCAGCTGACGAAGGATTTCGAAGCCGACATGGCGGCCTCGACGAAGCTGGATCGCGCGACGTGGAAAGATCAGCGCTCGATCGTCGGCAAGACACAGGAGTGGTTCTGGAGCTACTTTGCGGAGATCTTCTAGACGGGATCCCGGTTCCCGTTCCTAGACTTGGTCCTGGACGAACGACGCGAGAGCCTCGAAGGCCTTGTGCCCGATGCCCCGCTTCTTCCATCCCTCGAGCGTGACCATTTCGGACGCCGCCACGTCCTGCTCGAACGTCCGCGTCATCTCTGCCGCAAGGCCGCGATCGCAGGCGCAGACGTTGTTCTCCTCGTTGTGCGAGAACGAGCGGCTGTCGAAGTTGGTCGTGCCCACCGTGCACCACAGATCGTCCACCACCATCGTCTTGTGATGCATCATCGTGCGGTTGTACTCGAACAGCTGGACGCCGGCTTCGAGCATGGCGCCGTAGAGCCGGACGCTATTGAGGCGGGTGACCTTGGTGTCGTTGCTGGTCCCCGCGACCATCACCCGGACGCGGACGCCGCGTTTCACGGCGTCGCGGAACAGGTCGATGGACAGGTGATCGGGCACGAAATACGGATTGGCGATGTCGATGTGATGGCGCGCCGCGGAGATGGCGAGGCTATACATGACACGCGCCGAGGACGCGCCGGTTTCCGGCGAACTCATGATGGTCTGGAGCTCCAGCTCGCCCGCATGCTGGAGCGCGGGATAGAAGTCCGGTCCGGTGACAAGCTCCGCGGTGCACTCCAGCCAGTTGTGGGCGAAGCCGGTCTGCAGCGGCCGCACCGCGGGACCCTCCATCTGGATCTGCAGATCGCGCCAGTGCTTGTCGTCTTGCGCATCGCCGGTCCAATGATCGGCAATCCCGGCGCCGCCGGTGAAGCCGATGCGGCCGTCGACGATCAGCGACTTGCGGTGCGTGCGGTTGTTGATGCGCCGTAGCCGCGTCAGGCGGATCGGGTTGTACCAGGCGACGTGGCAGCCGCCGTTCTCCAGCGTCTTGAGGATGTCGTTGCCGATGCTCGCCGAGCCCACCGCGTCGAGCAGGATCTTCACCTTCACTCCCCGTTGGGCGGCCGCCGCCAGGGCCTTCGCGAACGTCAGGCCGATGTCGCCGGCCCAGTAGATGTAGGCCTCGATGGTGATCGAATACTCGGCTTCGTCGATCGCGCGCAGCATCGCCGGGTAGAACCGGTCACCGTTGTTCAACAGCACGACGCGGTTGCCGGGCGCAAAGGGCACGCCCGCCGCGCCCGCCATGGTCTGGATAAAGTCCGGCGTGCCGACCTCGAGGTGATGTTCGAGGCCGTAGTGCGGCGGAGACTCCGCCGGTGACGACAGGGCGCACACGCCAGACCACAGCCCGATCCCGAACGCCGCCCACCAGTTGCGCTGGTCGATGTAATACACACAGAGCAGCGCCCATGGCCACCACATCCAGATCGCGCGTCGAATCCAGGTCCACGCCGTGGCGATGCCTTTCGGCTTGCTGCGGCGCGGGTCGGGCGGCGGATGATAGCTGCGACGGCGGCGGTGCGGCCGGGCGTGCCACACCTGGGGATGGCTGCGAGGCCGCGGAGGTGTCATCGCAGCAGCAACGCCGCGGCGAGGATAGTCGCCGCCACGATCAGGCCCATGGTGAT
>JALDXK010000778.1:0-2638 GCA_032155105.1 Acidobacteriota bacterium | reverse complement strand
ATCCCAGGCGAGGTGGTCGACGCCGAGGTGGAGAAGATCCAGCGCGGCACGGCGTGGGCGGCGACCCGCGAGGTACTGGAGCGGTCGCCCGATCGCATCGACGGCGCGCCCGACGGCGCCTGCGGCGGATCGGTGCTGGCCCACATCACCTACCAACGGCAGCGCGTCCTGAAGAGCGAGATCATTCAGGACACCCTGCGTCGACTCGGACGCATCACGCTCGAGACGCCGATCGAGGTAGCTGGGTCGCCGGTCGACGGCTATCGCATGCGCGCGCGCCTGCACGTGCGTGACGGCCGCATCGGATTCTTCCGGGAGGGGACCCACACGCTTTGCGAGGTTGGTCCGACGCGGCAACTCCGCGCGGATTCCGTGGACGTCCTGGCCA
The DNA here is from genome assembly GCA_032155105.1 of Acidobacteriota bacterium. GTDB lineage: Bacteria > Acidobacteriota > Vicinamibacteria > Vicinamibacterales > UBA2999 > 12-FULL-67-14b. The sequence goes on along the minus strand of JALDXK010000778.1, from coordinate 2,250 downwards.
CCCTCGAGCGCGCGCTGGCCGGGCTGGCGCGGCCGACGGTGTCGGAGATCGAGTGGTCTGAGAACGTCGAGGCCACCGAACGCGCGCTGCATCTCGACCTCGTGCCGGATGCGGATCCGTCCCGCCTGGCCACGGTGACCAAGGTCGACGGCGTAAGTGGCGTGACCTGCGCGCCGATTGATCATCCGCGGACGATGGACCTGTGGGGATCGCCGTACGTGACGGATCGCATTGGCGGCGCCGCGGTGACGCGCCACGCGCGATCGTTTTTCCAGGGCAACCGCTACTTGCTGACGGCGCTGGTCGATCACGTGATCGGGCTCGTCGACGGCGGACCGTCTACAGGTGGCCCTCATCAAGGCGGTGGAGTGCTCGATCTGTATGCGGGCGTCGGCCTGTTCAGCGTGGCCGCCGCGGCCGCAGGTCGCGTGGCAGTCGTCGCAGTCGAGGGCGATCGGTTTTCGGCGGCCGATCTACGGCGCAATGCGCAGGTGCACGACATCGAGGTGCACGTTGACGCCGTAGAAACCTTCCTCGCGCAGTCGCGCGCCGCGGTGTCGACGGTGATCGTCGATCCGCCGCGGACCGGGATGTCGAAGGCCGCCACGGCGGGGCTGGTGCGGCTGCGCGCGCCGCACCTGGTCTACGTGTCGTGTGACATTGCCACGCTGGCGCGGGATGCGCGCGTGCTGCTGGACGCCGGCTACCGCATCGTCGGGGCGCACGCGTTCGATCTCTTTCCGAACACTGCGCACGTCGAGACGGTCATCGCGTTCGCGCGATAGCGGCTTTCACGAGGCCTTCGAACAGCTCGCGGAACTCACCGGTACGCCAGAAGTTCTCGGGGTGCCACTGCACCGCGATGCAGTACGCGGCGTCCGGTTTTTCCATGGCCTCGATCACGCCGTCGGGAGACGTGGCGGTGATGTCGAAGCCCTTCGCGACCTGCTTCACGGCCTGATGGTGGCGGCTGTTGACGTGGCAGGTCTCGCCGTCTTCCATGTGGTCGGCGAGGAGCGTGGCCAGCCGCGAATCCTTCGCGACCCACACCTCGTGGGCGATGTGAAAACGCGGTTCCGGGATCGCGTGATTGAGCGCGCCGGTCACCTGGCTGGGGATGTCCTGCACCAGCGTGCCGCCCATGGCCACGTTCAACACCTGCATGCCGCGGCAAATGGCGAGGAGCGGGATCCCGCTGGCGATCGCCGCCTGCGACAGCGCGATCTCGAACGCATCGCGTCCGGCCTCGGCTTCCTGGAACGTGGCGTCGGGCTCTTCGCCGTAGAGCCGCGGGTCGACGTCGCCGCCGCCGGTGAGCATCAGCCCGTCGACGCGGGCCAGGATCTGCTCCGGCGACTCGCTGCCCGGCACCACCTCGATGGGTTCGCCGCCGGCCCGCCGCACGGATTCCACGTAATCGGTCATCCGTCGGTTCTGCGCAATCGCGATCAGCGGCATGATGTCAGCGTCCTACATTCGCGGCGGAACGGCAACACCCATCAGATCCAGCACGCGCGTCAATTGCTGGCGATAGTACGCAACCGCCGCGGCCCGCCATCGCCGCACGTCGTCGCGTTCTTCGTTGAGGATCTGCGAGCGGTGATAAAAGGCGTTGAACAGCTGCGCGAGACCGAAGCCGAATTTCGCCAGCACGGCGAACTCCAGCGTGCGCACGACCTGTTCGACGATGTCGTCGAGCCGCGAGGCCTCGAGCACCAGCGCCCACAATTCGTCGTCGTCCGTGATGGCGTCGGGCTTGTCGTGCGTGAGCGCGTCGAGGAGATCGCGTTCGGTGAAGCCCAGGCGCTGTTCGATCTTCTGGAAGATGTTCGTCGCGCGTACCACCGCGTATTGCAGGTACGGCCCGCTCTCGCCTTCGAAGCTCAATGCCTCGTCGATGTCGAACGCGATCACCTTCGTCCGCGAGTACTTGATCAGGAAATACCGCACCGCGGCAATGCCAATCTGTTCGGCGATCTGCCGGCGCTCGGCGGCCGGCAACTCGGCCTGGCGCCGATCGACCTCGACGAGCGCCTTCTCGATCACCCGATCGATCAGGTCGTCGGCCTTCACGCCCAGGCCCTTGCGTCCCGACACCTCCACGAACGGACGCTTCGCATCCTCGGAGTCCGGATCGGGCGCGAAGCCGAGTTCCTGCGCGGTGGCGTGCGACAACGCCACCATTTCGTAGGAGAAGTGGGTGAGACGCTCCGCCTCCTGCGGATGACCGATCGCGGTCAGCGCCTGCTT
>JALDXK010000777.1:0-2639 GCA_032155105.1 Acidobacteriota bacterium | reverse complement strand
CCTTGAGGTGGTGCGCGGCGACGAAGATGTCGCGCTTCAGTCCTTCGATGGGCCGTTCGGGCACGACGAACCCGATGCCCGACGAGTGGCCCTCGAGTTTGCCGACCACGAGGTCCATGCGGTCGGGCAGCCCGTAGCGGTTGCCCTTGATTTGGATGAGCGCGCCGTCGTTGACGAGGTTGCGCAGGTTGCGCTTGAACGCGACGCGCTCCTCGCGCGGGATGCGCAGCACGCCCACCAGCTCGCGCGGCGTGGCCGGGTGCGGCACATGTTCCCGCATCCGGCGAAGTAAGTCTTCCTTAGTCGTCACGCCGGCCATTCAGCCTCTCCATTCTGCGCTGTCCCCTGGCCGTCGCGACGTGGCAGCGTGTCTTGGCCTCGCTAGTCAATCAGTATCACCTGTAAATCTCCGACGTTCGTGTCGGTGCGCCCGAGCCGGACGACGTCGTCCAGCGGCGCGAAAAATCCGAGCGAGTCGTTCGCTGCAAGATAGCTGCCCGGCCGATCGAGACCAAGCGTCGAGGCCCGGGCCATGGTCGTCGAGTCGACGATGCCGCCGGCCACGCCGGACGACCCGTCGATGCCGTCTGTGCCGATGCTGGCCATGGCGACCGCCGACGGCGACGCGAGCGATTCGGCGAGGGCGAGCGCAAACTCGAGGTTACGCCCACCTCGACCCTTTCCGGTCACACGCACGGTGGTTTCACCGCTGGAGATGACGCACGCAGGACGCGGGACGGCGCGCGTCAGCTCACGCGCGCGGGCCAGCCATCGCGCGGCCACTTCGCGCGCTTCGCCGGTGACGGGCTCGGGCATCACCACCGGATGGTATCCCGCCGCCGCTGCCGCGCGCTTCGCGCCTTCCATCGCATCGGCGCGACTGCCGATCACCATGGCGCGCGACCGCTCGAGCGCCGCGTCACCCGGCTTGGGTGTGTCCGCGATGGCGCCCGCAACGCCGCGCCCGATGACGTGGCGCACCTCGGAGAGGTGCGCATCGCCGCCAAACCGCGCGAGCGCCGCCGCCGCGTCTGCCCACGTGGTGGCATCCGGCACCCCGGGACCGGAACCGATCGCGTTGAGATCGTCGCCAACGACGTCGGAGATGGCCAGCGTCACGGTGGTGCCGATGCACGCCGCCGCCAGACGGCCGCCCTTCACCTTCGACAGGTGACGGCGCACGGTGTTGAGTGCGTGAATGTCGGCGCCCGACTCCATCATCAGCCGGGTGGTCGCGATCTTGTCGGCGAGCGAGATGCCGTCCAGCGGCGCGGCCATCAGCGCCGAGGCGCCGCCCGACAACAGAATCACCAGCGCATCACCCGAGTGCACGCGTGCTGCGGCCGCAAGGGCCCGCTCCCCTGCCGCCTCGCTGCGCGCATCCGGAAACGGATGGCTCGACTCGATCCATTCGACCGAGGCGGGCAGATCGGGATGTGTATGGGTGCCGATGGCGAGGGCGTGCGTGACCTGGAGATGCCGCACCGCCTGAAACGATGAGGCCATGGCTGCGGCGGCCTTGCCAACCGCGACGACGTGCAACGGACGGCCGGTCAGGACCTCAGCAATGTTCGATCGCGACACGCGATCGATCACCCGTCGCGCGCTGACCGCGTCCACGCCGGCGCGGAGGATGCGATCCAGATCCTGCTTGAGTTGTTGGAGCCTGGTGCTCAGTGAACTTGGCCGCTCTCCGACCAGCCCGACAGGCCAGTGACCACGTCGAACTCCCGGAGCAGCTTGGCAACTTTCTGTTCGGCGTTGGCGTCTTCGGAGAGCCGATCGAGGTCGGCGATGATTCTCAGGAGGGCGTTCTCGACGTTCGTGATGGCCTGCGCGCTGAAGTACTCCCGCTGGGCCTGCAAGCACTTGTGATGCTTGAGGAATTCTTCACGATAAAATTCGGTAAGTGCCGAAGTTTCCGGCGGCGCTGCGCGATCTAACAGGAAGCCCGGGATGCGGGTTCGTGTTCTCGGCATATTGGGTTACCCCGCAGTGTACGAGGGTCCCACGTGATGTGTCAACGGTGTGCCGACCTCGAGGCCAGCGTTCCCGCCGCCGCCCCGACGCTCAGGCCGCCGAGCAGCATGATGGCAAATTCGGTAAGGCCGAGGAAGCGGAGCTGCCCCGCCGCGGCAAGCCCGGCGAGATCTGAGCCAATCCACCGTCCCAGCATCGAATACAAAATTGAAACTACGACGAGCGCCACGGCGGCCCCGAGTCCGCCCAGCAGCATACCTTCCATGATGGACGGACCGCGAATGTAGCCGAAGGGCGCCCCGACGAGCGCCATGATCTCGAGCTCATCGCGCCGCGCGTCGATGGACAGTCGCACCACCGCGCCTACGGTAAAGGCAGCGCCCAGCATCAGGATGCCGGCCACCACCGCGCCGGCGACCCTGGCGCCCGCGACCACACCCATCAAGCGCGCCAGCCACTGGCGGTCGAACCGGACGTCGCCCACGCCTGCACGTCCTGACACGTCTTTCGCCAGCACTTCGGCCGACGCATCGGCATTGTCGCCGGTCCGCAACCGCACTTCGAGCGCAGCCGGAAACGGGTTCTCTGTCAGCGATGCGGTGACATCGGCCAGTTCCGGGAAGTCGGCCCGGAACCGTTCGAGGGCGCGTTCCTGCGAG
>JALDXK010000776.1:0-2643 GCA_032155105.1 Acidobacteriota bacterium | reverse complement strand
CGCCGCGCTAACCGCGTTGGGCTTCGGGGGTAAGGCCCAATCCCAACAGCACGATCATCCGACGACGCCCGGCGCCGAGAACGCCTCGCCGATGATTCACGGCAGCCAGGAGCAGATCGCCTACGGCCAGCGCTCCAAATACGTGACCTCCGTGCGCGTACAGCACCCCATCGGCGGCAGGCCGTCACCCGACGTGTTTGGCAAGACGTTCCACATAGCCACGCCATTGCAGGATTCCGTTGGTGTGGTCACGCCATCGTCACTGCACTATGTCGCGACGACGCGCGGCTCCTACCTGCCGGACATCGACCCCGCGCAGCACACGCTGACGATACACGGCCTCGTGGATCGGCCTCTGACTCTCACCGTGGACGAATTGAAGCGCTTCCCGTCAGTCACCCGGTTGCACTTCATCGAGTGTGCGGGCAACCGGCACAACGGGCAGCAAAAGACCGTGCAGGATACGCACGGGATGACAAGCTGCTCCGAATGGACCGGAGTGCTGCTGTCCACGTTGCTCAAGGAATGCGGCCTGAAAAGCAGCGCGACGTGGTTCGTCTCTGAAGGCGCGGAGGAAGTGAAGGGCGCATCGAGCATACCCATCGCCAAAGGCATGGACGACTGCATGATCGCCTACGGCCAGAACGGCGAGCCCTTGCGGCCGCAGCAAGGGTTCCCGATGCGCATCATGGTTCCCGGATTCGAGGGCATCTACCACACCAAGTGGCTGCGCCGTATCAAGCTCGTCGACCGGTTCTACATGAACTACAACGAATTCGGGCATCTGCGTCCGGAGGACAAAGAGCTCGCGCTCGGCGAACAGATCGGGCCCAAGTCGGTCATCACGTATCCGTCCGGCGAAATGCGGCTACCTGGTCCCGGATACTATGAGATCAGCGGCCTCGCCTGGTCCGGCGGCGGCGCCGTCAAGACCGTGGAAGTCTCCACCGATGGCGGGAAGAAGTGGAACCGCGCCCAACTCAAGAACACTCCGGAACGCATGGCGCACGTCCGCTTCGGCTACGAGTGGCGATGGGATGGAACCGAGACCGAGATTCTGTCGCGCTGCACCGACGAGATCGGGCAGAGGCAAGCAATGCGGGAGGAGATCGCGAATTGGTGGAGCGTACCGTTCGAGCGGAACTATCGCGTGCCCGGGCTGGACAACAGCGTGATGCCTTGGAAGATCGCCCGGGACGGGAGCGTGACCAATGGGCTCGCGTGAGATGCTCAAGCCGAACCCGCTCAAGGTTGTCGCGATTCCGCTGCTGCTGGGGAGCCTCGTGGGGAGCCCCGCGATCGCGCAGTCACCCACCTATGGCGTAGGACGCACGCCGACCGCGGAAGAGCTCCGCCGCATGGACATCGCGATTGGTCCCACGGGAGAGGAGCTCCCGCCGGGTCGCGGCACTGCCAAGGAAGGCGCACAGGTCTACGTGCAGAAGGCGTGCATCGGCTGCCATGGCGTAGCGGGCATTGGGGGAGCGGCGCCCGTGCTGCGATCGGAACGAGGCGCGGATGTTCCCGTCTGGCAAAAGGAGCGCATCCTGCCACTGCGCTCGCCGTATGCGACGACGGTGTGGGATTTCATCAATCGCGGCATGCCACTCGGGCTCGAGGGGACTCTGCCTCCTGACGAGGTCTACGCGTTGACGGCCTACTTGCTCTTTCTCAATGACGTGATTCCGGAGGACTTCGTACTCGACAAGGAGAGCCTGCCGAAGGTCGCGATGCCGATTGGCGATGAATTCGGTAAGCCGCATGAGTTTAAGCTCAACGCGCCAAGGCTCAGGGGTTACCCCTACTAGCGGGTTGGAGGTTACGTTGGCTTCGGTGCGTGGCCAGATAGGCAACACAACCCGACGTGATCGCGCATTCAGGGCGTCAGCTGAACGATGATTGGTGTACGCACACTGCTCTTTGTTCTCGCCGCGCTCGCGATGGTGCTCGTCGTTGGGTTCGAGGTCTCGACGTTGGCGCTCATCAAGACCGGCAACGACTCGCGCTCCGCGCCGGGCCTAGGCGGACCCTACTTGGCGCTGCTCGACGGGATCCTGCTCTACTCCGTCATCTGGATGGCCGTCGGGCACTTTCGTCTCAAAGGGCTAACTTCGCGCGTCTTTTCGGTAGTCACACTCTTCGTATCGCTGTTCGGCGCCCTCGGCGCTCTCTTGGCGATCCTGGTCGCGTTCGAGCTCATCATGTTGATGATCGGAATGTTCCTCGCCGCGCCGTGGGGCACGATCGCCTACTTCGTCGCGTTCGGACGATTCCCCGCGAGCGCTGCCATAGCCGCGCTGACGCTGATCATGGTGCTGAAGCTGGCGTTCCTCGTGATGCTCGTACTCGCAGACCGCGGGTACCTGCAGAACAAAGGCCTCTTGATCCTCGTCGCGTTGTCGTTGCTCGCCACGTGGCTCACGAGTTTTCTGATTGCGCTGCCGCCGTCGTTTCTCGCAAGCATCACGGACGCGGTCGGCGGCCTCATCACGGCCATCATTTCGTTCGTCTGGCTGATCGTCATCTTCGTGATGTCGATCATCGCGGTGATCAAGGCGCTCAAGGGCCGCGCTCCGGGCAGAGAGGTCTGAGGGCTAACGCTGCCGCACGGTGCCCCCGGCCGGGAGCTCGGTGTCGCCGACG
>JALDXK010000775.1:0-2661 GCA_032155105.1 Acidobacteriota bacterium | reverse complement strand
GCGCTGACCCTGACCGACAAGGAATACCAGCGCATGCGCGACTGGGGACGCCGCATCATCCGCCGCGTCGGCGTCGAAACCGGCGGCTCGAACATCCAGTTCGCGATCAATCCCGACGATGGCCGGATGACGGTGATCGAGATGAACCCGCGCGTGTCGCGGTCATCAGCGCTGGCGTCGAAGGCCACCGGCTTCCCGATCGCGAAGATCGCGGCGAAGCTGGCACTTGGCTACCGCCTCGACGAAGTGCCCAACGACATCACGCGGGTGACGCCGGCGTCATTCGAGCCGACCATCGACTACGTGGTGGTGAAGATCCCGCGCTGGAACTTCGAGAAGTTCCCGCAGGCGGACCGGACGCTGACCACGCAGATGAAGTCGGTGGGCGAGGCCATGGCGATTGGCCGCACCTTCAAGGAGGCGTTCCTGAAGGGCGTGCGTTCGCTCGAGCTCGGCAAGGACGGCCTGTTGTTCCGCCGCCCGGTGACCGACGCCGACGACACACCATCGTCGAAGGACGAAGAAGAAACCTCGCTGCGACGACAACTCGTGATCCCCAACGACCGCCGGATGTGGGCGCTGTTCCGCGCGCTCGATCTCGGCTGGGACATCGAGAAGCTGCACGAGCTGACCAACATCGACCCCTGGTTCCTGCAGCAGTTCAAGGAGATGACGGAGCTGCGCAAGACGGCGGAGATGATCGGGCTGCGCGACATGTCGCACGACCTGATGCGCACGCTCAAGCGCTCCGGCTTCGGCGACCTGGAACTGGGTGACATCCTCGGCGTCGACGAATCGGCCGTACGCGAGAAGCGCAAGGAGCTGCGGCTCAAGACGGTGTTCAAGCGCATCGACACCTGTGCCGCGGAGTTCGAGTCGTTCACGCCGTATCTCTACAGCAGTTTCGAGGACACGTGCGAGGCCGACCCCACCGACAAGCAGAAGGTGATCATCCTCGGCAGCGGACCGAATCGCATCGGGCAGGGCATCGAATTCGACTACTGCTGCTGCCATGCGGTGTTCGGCTTCAAGGCCGAAGGCTTCGAGACGGTGATGATCAACTGCAATCCCGAGACCGTGTCGACCGACTACGACACCGCTGACCGGTTGTACTTCGAGCCGCTGACGTTCGAGGACGTGATGGCGGTGATCGAGCGCGAGCGCGACGGCAACGTCGACGTGTCGTGCGTGGTGCAGTTCGGCGGCCAGACGCCGCTCAAGCTGGCGCTCGGGCTGCAGGAAGCGGGGGTGACGATCCTCGGCACGTCGCCGGATTCAATCGACCTTGCCGAGGACCGGCAGCGATTCAACCAGCTGCTGTGGGACCTCGGCATTCCGCAGCCGGCGAGCGGCACGGCGATTTCGAAGGCCGAGGCCCGCGAGGTGGCGGCCAAGGTCGGCTTCCCGGTGGTGGTGCGGCCGTCCTACGTGCTCGGCGGCCGGGCGATGGCGATCGTCTACGACGTAGCGACGCTCGATCGCTACATGGCCGGCGCGGTGGACGTGTCGCATGACCGGCCGATCCTGATCGATCGCTTCCTCGAGAACGCGAAGGAAATTGACGTGGATTGCGTCGCCGACGACACCGGCGCGGTGGTCATCGGCGGCATCATGGAGCACATCGAGGAAGCCGGCATCCACTCGGGCGACAGTTCGTGCGTGGTGCCGCCGCCGGGCCTCGGCGATCGCCACACCGCGACGATTCGCGACTACACGCGGCGCGTCGCCAGGGCGCTGAAGGTGATTGGCCTGATGAACGTGCAGTTCGCGGTCAAGGACGACACCGTCTACGTGCTCGAGGTGAACCCGCGTGCGTCGCGCACGGTGCCCTACCTGTCGAAGGCCAACGGCGTGCCGCTGGCGCAGATTGCGGCGCGCGTGATGGCGGGGAGGTCGCTGGCCGACCTGGGCGTGACGGAGGACCTCACGCCGGCGGGCGTGTTCGTGAAGAGCCCGGTGTTCCCGTTCGTGAGATTCCCGGGTGTGGATACGATCCTCGGGCCCGAGATGAAGTCGACCGGTGAAGTGATGGGCGGGGCCGGCAGTTTCGGCATGGCCTACGTCAAGGCGATGCTGGGGGCCGGGCAGAAGCTGCCGGAGCAGGGTGCGGTGTGCATCACGGTGAACAACGACGACAAGGGTGAGGTGCTGCCGATCGCGCAGGGCCTGGTCGCCCTGGGCTTCCAGATCATCGGCACGCGCGGGACCGCCGCGTACCTGCGCGCCCACGGCGTGGACTGCTCGGTGGTGTTCAAGGTCAACGAAGGACGGCCGAGCCTGGCCGACGAGATCGTCAACCGCAAGATCTCCATGGTGATCAACACGCCGCACGGCCGCGAGTCGTTCTTCGACGACAAGGCCGTACGCCGCGCGGCGATGATGGCGGGCGTGCCGTGCATCACGACGATCACCGGCGCGGCGGCGGCACTCGAAGCCATCCGCGCGCTGAAGACCGAAGGCCTCGACGTGCGCGCGCTGCAGGACTACTACGCGGCGGTTGCGGCGAGTCAATAACACGAACAACACGAAGCGCACGAAGGCTGAAGCGCCGTTCGCTGCGCCGGCCTTCGGCCGGCAGCCGGACGCAGTAGAACACCGCGAAAAATGAGTCTCGGACGAACAAGGAGACTCATTTTGTCGCGGTGTTCTGCTGCGTCGGCG
>JALDXK010000774.1:0-2662 GCA_032155105.1 Acidobacteriota bacterium | reverse complement strand
GGAAGGCCACGATCGCGATCACGATCATCAGCTCGATCAGCGTGAAGCCCCTGGACTTCGCGGACATGCGCGCTCTCCCTCTCAGTCGGTAAACAGCTGCCGCCACAATATGCGCCGGCCGGCGGCGCCCGGCAAGGTCGGCGCGGCGCCGAGCTCGAGCACCGAGATCAGCTGGCCGGAGGAGCCCGACAGCACCTTCACTTCCTTGCCCGGCGTGCCCGGCCCGGTCGACGGCGTCATCTGGATCACGGTGGGCGTCGGCACGATGCCGATGCTCGAGGCCTTGCCGCTGACCGCGACCGGGTTGCCGGCCGGATCCAGGACGAAGTCGGTGCTCGTGAAGTTGCTGTCGTTGTTCACGTCGAACGGCGAGGTCGTCAGCCGGCTGCCGCTCACCGGGTCGATGTCCATCAGGAAGCTCGTGCCGCCGAACTGGCAGGCCTGGGTGCTCGGCACCAGCGTGGTGAAGACCAGCTTGCCGGTGCTGATGATCGGACGGAACACCACGCGCTCGCCGGTGCCCGGGTTCACGGTGGCCGAGTCGCCCGAGAACGGGAAGTCCATGTACCAGCCGCGGTGCACCGGGCTGGTGGCGAACTCGTCCTGCGCGCTCGCGTTGCTCTCGCCGAACTGGGTGTTGACGCGAGGCGCCGCGGTGTAATTGGGCTTGTAGGGCGTGGTGATGCGGAAACCGCCTTCGTCGACCCCGCTCGTCGCCGGATTGTCGAGGGTTACGCCCAGCGGGTTGGTGGACGTGGCGCCGAGGACCTTCTGCTTGAGCAGCTGGCCGCGCGAGCTCACCGTGGTGCCGTCGTGCTTGTCCCAGATGCCGTAGAAGGACTGGAAGGAGAACGGCGGCGAATCGTCCGCCTGCTCGAGGTACTTGCCGGTGCCGAACAGCACCATCGTCGTTCCCGGGGTGGTGTGCGGGAAGGTCGTCGGCGCAGCGGTGATCGGCTGCGGGTTGCCGCCGGCGTCCCGCGCGCTGAACAGCGGCGTGGTGCCGTTGGCAAGCGCCCACAAGCCCGAGTCCGGGTTGCGCACGTCGAACTTCCACAGGTTGCCGCGCAGGTCGCCGGCGTAGATATAGTCGGCGACGCCGTCATTGTTGACGTCGACTACGCGCGGCGTGGCGAGGCCGTTGGGGTTGGCCGGGTTGCACGACACCAGGACGTCGATGAAGGGGAAATCGGTGCCGAACGACCATATGCCGTCGGCGCCGCCGTCGACGAACAGGATGGTGAGCGAGGCGCAGCCGAAGACGGTGTCCACCCGCGTGTCGCCGGGCTCGCCGACCGAGGCGTTGTAGCCGTTGCCAAAGATCACCGCGAACCTGCCGTTTGCCATCTTCGCGACGCTGGGCTGGCTGTAGGTGTTGCCGAGCCAGTCGTCGTTGTGGTCGGTCCATTCCCACAGCACGATATTGCTGGCGTTGCCTTCGCTGAAGCCGGCGGGGTCGGTGATGTCGAGCGCGTAGATCCCCTGGCCGCCGGCGCTCAGCCCGCCGACCAGGATGGTGTGCCAGGTGCCGTCGCCGAACTTGACGTCGGCGACCGTGGGTGAGCCGTCGACGTAGTAGCGGTGCGAGTAGGTCTTGTCGGTGAGCTTGGTGAAGTGCCGGTAGGAGGTGCTCGGCACGTACGCCAGCTTCTCGACCCCCTTGCTCAGGCCGGTGCCCGCGTCGAAGCCGTGCAGCATGCCGTCGTTGCCGGCGGCATAGATCGTCGGCGTGCGCCCGGCGACCTCCGGCCTGGCGACGAACGCATCGTAGCTCGCGTCGCCGCTGTAGGCGGCGGCGGGCGGGCTGAAGTCGCCGTATTGCAGGCTCGAAGCCGGGCCGACGTAGATCGGCGTCGAGTTGACGATGTCGCCGAGCTTGGTGGTCGGGCGCACGCGATACTTGCTGGCGGTTGCGCCCTCGTTCGCGGCATCGCCGCGCAGCCAGTCGAGCCGTATGCGGCCCTGCCGCGTGCATCCGGCAGGCGTGAAGCCGGTGAGCGTGACCCCGGTGCATTCGGTCCCCGCCGGATCGGGCGTGCCCAGTGCGTTCTTGTTGAGATCGGCCTGCTGCAGCGTGTTCAGGTTCGCCCAGCGGAACGGGATCGCCTTCGGCGAGCCGGCCTGGAACTGGAACGTGGTGTCACGGTTGAAAGTGAGGATGGTGCGCGCGCTCGCCGCCGGCAGGAGCTGGCTTGCGTCCCACAGCGGCACCGGGTCGATCGCGCCGGTGGTCGAGATGCCGAAGGCGAGAAGCTGGCCGCTCCATTCGTTCGCGTTGAAGCGCGCCTGGTAGACGGTGGAACCCGACTGCAGCGAGGTCGAGTTGGTCGCCACCGAGGAAGCCGACGAGACCTGCAGCACGCTGATGAACGCGCGGTCGAGCGCGCCCTCGAGCGAGCCGGGGTTGGTGACCGGGAAGTAGGTATCCGGGTTGCCGTCGTTGCCGTCGGCGCCGGTGAGGTTGTTCTTGCTGTCCCATTCCTGGAGCAGATCGGGCCGGTTGTTCGAGTTCTGATCGATGAACCCGCCGTACTTGGCCGTGTACCAGAGCGGTTCCTTGAGCGCGCTGCTGGAGCCGGCCGCGCTCAGGGTGTAGGTCCTCGCTGAGGGCGGATTCGGCTGGCTGCAGTCGTTGCACTCGTTGTTGCCCGTGGTGTTGGTA
>JALDXK010000773.1:0-2676 GCA_032155105.1 Acidobacteriota bacterium | reverse complement strand
GCTGAAATAGCGGCCGCCGCCGAGACTCAGGTTGACGGCAGCGACGCGGTAGGTATCCCGGAGCGCGAAGACCCTCTCCATCGCCAGGATCTCGTCCGATGCATAAGAGAGCAAACACGGCACCTGGGCGCCGCAGTCCGCGGTGGTGTCGAAGCGGGTATACACCTGGATCGAAATCAGGCTGGCGTCTCGTGCCACACCGGCGATATTGCCGGCGAGGCCGGCGGCGATGCCGGCCACATGCGTGCCGTGATCGCACCCGGTGAACCCGCAATGGCCTCCTGAGCCAGGCGACGTTGACGCCGGTGCGCCACCCGGGCACAAGCTGGTGCCGCCGGCGGTGCCGCCGCTGTTCGAGTAACAGGCTTCCGACACCACCTTCCCGGCAAGAAACGGATGTGAGGTGTCGACGCCGCTGTCGAGCACGGCAACAGTCCATCCACTGCCGGTGTACCCGGCGGCCCACGTCTCGGGAGCGCCGATGAGTGATGTGCTATCGGCGAGCGCGGGTCGCATCCGACGATCGACTTCAATGGCAGCCACGTCCGGGTCGGCGGCCAGTTGGGCGAGCGCCCCCGCGTCTACTTGCGCGGCAAAACCCGGAATGAGTTGAAATCGCTGCGCCCGCGTCAGTCCAGGGACGCGGTTCATGACGCCCAGGACACGGCCGCGGATGCGGGCCCGCTGAGCCGCCGCATCAGCACGACTGAGCCGGCCCTCCATGCGGAACGCCGTCCGGAGCCGAACGATGACGCGGGCCGAATCGCCCTGAGCGACAGCTTCCGTGAGCGCGGGTGGTACGCGCGCTCCGTCCTGACCGTGCAGCGGCCGAGGCGTGCCGAGCAACGTGGCCGCCGCCGCCAGAGCGAGCCACGTCGAAATCGAGCTGTTCACGTCGAACCGGTCACCCTTGCATGCAATCGAGCCTGGACCTAGCGCACCGTGACGCGCACGGCGAGCGCGCCTTCAAACGAATTGGTTTCGACGCGATGCGGATATACGACAACGTCGTAGGCGCCGGGCTTCAACCCCGACACGATCAGATTGTACGCGGAATTCTGGAACTGTTCGCCGAATACCCCGCCCACATCAGGTCGACTGTCACCATACGTGGCCACGCCAAGGAAGATCGGACCGCGGCCGTCGGTGGGATACGCCCACACGTGTACCGTGTCGATTCCCGCGCCGTCGAGCGCGGCCAGGTCCGCGGCCCATCCGCCAACGAGGAAAGGCTGTTGCATGACGCTGCCGGCCGGCGGCGTGTCGATCGCCGCGCGCATGGCAGGTCCGACGAGCACGCGCACGGCGGTCGTGCGCTGCTCATTGCCCTTGCTTGACACGAACTCGAGATCGAACGAGCCGAGGAAGCCGGCCACCGGTTCCCAATAGAAGACGCCCGCCTTGGCATCGAGCGACGACCCTAATGGGAGCGCGCTCTTCACGCCGTTGAACACACGGCGGCCCTCGTAGGTTGCGCCCGCGGCCGAGGGCAACTGCACTTCAATCCGCTGCCCCTGCTCCACCGCAACCAACCGCGTCCCTTCGGAGTTGGGGTAGCTCCAATGCCAGTCGCGATCGTGACGCTGGACCAGGACGGGTTCCGTCGCAGCCGTCGCCACGCTCATGGCGCCCGAGCCTCGATCGGATTCGGGCGCTGCTGCCGTTGTGCTCGGCACGAAACTGCTGCCGCCGTTCAGCACCTGGAAGAACCGGCTGCCGATGCCTTCGGCACGGCCGCAGTTGTCAACCACGTACCAGCCAATTTGATGCGTGCCGTTCGTGAGCGCAGTGGTCTCGAGGAGATAGGCGCCGCCGGAGTTACTACCGTTGCTGAAACCCGGAAACGCGGCCTGGATGTCCGTACGCGTGTCTCCATAGGACACGGGTGTAAGCGGCCCTGAATCAATCCCCACGAACACATTGCCATTGGTAATGACGCAGCCCGCCACCGAGTTCGGTGTCAAGGCCCATCCGAAGTTGAAGTTGGTACCCGACATGGTACCGCCGTACGACGGCACGTCAATCGAGCCGAACGGTTTCGTGGCGGCGGCGTTGTTGACGACGATCGACTTCGACCCCAGCAAAACCTGATGTCCTTCGACGTCGAACGCATAGGCATAGAGCGTCACCGGGCCGTTGCCCTGGTTAAACAAGCCCCACGACAGCAGCAGGTATCCCCATCCCGCGCGCGAGGCGAACGGGTGATCGTTGAAGCCGCCTTCGATATCAGGCCGGGCGCCAGCCACGAAGAGCGGGTTGGCGATGAAGATTTTGCCATTCGCGGCGACCGGCGTCGTCTCACCTGGCGCGCGATCGCGCCAGATCTCGACGCGATCGATACCGATGTCGTCGAGCGCCCAACCCGTGACGGCAAACGATCCCTCGAGCGACGTGCCGCTCGTGATCGGCGTATCGAACGAGCCGAACGGAAAATCGCTGGTGCCTGCCGGCTTGATCCGCAGCGTGACCGGAACAACGGTGAACAGCCCGGGACCGGCGTTGATGGTGATACTTGCGTTCAGGTTCTCCTGGCCGCCGATCACGTCGCCCGGATTCACCGCCTCCACCGAGAAGCGGCCGCTGCCGGTGCCGGCCCCGTTATTGATCTGCACCCACGGCTGGTTGGCAGTCGCGGTCCACGCCGCTTGCGTGCCGGTGAGGGTCACGGTCACTTCC
>JALDXK010000772.1:0-2680 GCA_032155105.1 Acidobacteriota bacterium | reverse complement strand
AGAGACCGGCACGTGGATCGGGGCGCGTGCGGCAACGGTGGGAGTGACGGAAACGACGCCCGCGGGCGGCCGAAAGGTCGACGTCATTGCTTCGCGAAGCCAGACGGCACGCATCGCTGTAAAACCGACGGTTACGGCACGACGTACGTCAAGGTACGGAGGGGACGCTCCGAGGCGCGGAGTGTTCTGCGATCGAAGTCGGTACGCCATGCGGTCACTGTCACTCGCGCGACCGCTCGTCGATAGCGCCGCTCGCGAGCGGCAACTCCTTCCGCCAGGGCGCGCAGCAGCCCGTTCGTCGGACACGCCGCCGCACGTGCCGCAGCTGTTTCGAGCGATGGCGGGATCGCCAGCGACTCCGATCGGTCTGGCGCGTCGACGACAACATCAACCCCGCGATATGCCCCGTGATCGAGAGACGAGAACATGCCGAAGCCGCCACCCTTCCATGCCGTCAGGTCGACGGTCTGCGTCAGGCCCACCTGGACAACCGCGACCACAACGAGGAGAACTGGCGGAAGCCACTTCGCGAGCACGACTCGGCCCTTTCGAACCTGCAATCAGAAGACGGCGACGCGATATCCCGTTCCTACGCGCTGGTAGTAGGTCGGTCCGCACTGGCTGTACGCGATCCCTCCGACTCGAACCGACCTGCAGCCGGCGGGCAGCCTGGCGATGACGATCCCCGCCGGCGGTGCGACGACCTGATACACCGGCGCGCCGCCCGAGATGACACGCGTGTAGTAAACGCCTCCGTCGTACCAGTAGCTCGAGCCCCCGTATGCCACTGTGACCGCCGCGCGCGGAGGCCTCGCGAGCATGGTACCGACAGCGATCGCTGTCCCAACGCCGGCGGCAACGCGCCACGCCTCGTAGCTCTCATAGTGGTTGCCCACGACCACACCACGCCGTCCAACGGCGGCATAGCCTTCTTCCCCGGCCACGACGGCGCCGCGCGGACCCGCCGCTGCGTATCCGTCCTCGCCCTTGACGACCGCGCCGCGGCGTCCGACGGCGGCGTAGCCTTCGTCGCCTTTGACGACGGCGCCCCGACGGCCGGCCGCGGCGTAGCCTTCTTCGGTCTTGACCGCTGCGCCACGCCGACCTACGGCCGCGCCCTTTCCTTCTTCACCTCTGACAACCGCGGTGCGACGCGCACCGCGGATCTGCGCGTCACTCGGGGCCGCCCCCGCCGTGATCATCACGAGCAGCGCGCACAGCGTCGTTGATTTCATGCGCATGGTCAGTTCCTTCCGTTACTTCTTGTCATCGGCAGCCGGCGCGCCGCCTTGCTCGTCGTCGGGTTGGTTTCGCAGGACGCGGGAACGTTGAATGATGGCCACGCCTTCGTAGTCGGCAGGCACCGTTGGATCGAACCGATCGGCCGGAATTTGCGGCGCCAGGTTCCAATCCTTGAACGTCAGGCTCATCTTGCGCAGGCGCGGGTTCTCGGTGAACTCGGCCATGGCCTTCTGTGGGAGCGGATCACCATCTACGGGTATCCAGACCTCCCAGTTCACGCCTGTGTCCTTGAAAGCGAGGTGATCCATCTGCCGGTCGTCGAGCATTTCGCGTCCGACCCACCCGCCGGTCGTGGTGTCCGTAAGAAGCGCCTTGGCCGGCGAGGTGTACACGAAGTCCGCAAGGGGCGCCGATACGCCGAATCGCTCATGCATCGCGTCGAGGGTCTTGTCGAGCGTTTCGGGTGCGCGGACCTGACCGAAGATCTTCTCATTGTGATGCGCGACCGTCACGCCGACGCCGTCGTACCAGACTTCGTTTCGACGGTCACCGGAAACCGTTGAGTAAAGCCGGTCGGGGCGGCGTATCGTCGTGTCACGGTTCAATGTGACCTGCTCGTCGCTACCGCTCCGCTTGATTTCATCGCGGACCTCGATGGTCGTCACGCTGAAAGTCTGAGCCGCGCCCAACTTGGCGCTCATGCGCTCGATGATTTCGCGCCCGCGCGCGAGACGTTCGGCCTCAGTTCGGGGCTCAGCCGAGCCGCACGCCATGCCGAAGCCGATAGCGGCGGCGGTCACCAGGAGTACTGCCTTTCTCGCGGACGATTCGATGTTGCGCATAGAACATTTCCTTGCTGACACCCAATTCGATCGAGCAACTCTCAGACCACTGCGAAGCCGTTCTCCGTTCACGTCAAAGTCCCAAGGCGCCGGGACATCGGGAAGTCGACCGCGGTGGCGAACCAGGAACGCCGAGCTTCCAAGCCGCGACATGCGATAGGCGCCGCGAGATTGAAACGCCACCACACGACTCGACGCGCCGGCATACAGCGGAGACTCAGGCTCGTGAGAGTCACGTGAAATCCCTTGCGGTCGCGTAGCTGACTGTAGCGAGGTGGGAGGGGGACAGAAATCGTCCTTTGGTGCTAACTGCCGAGAGCAGCGTGAAATGCACCAAGGACGCCGAAACGATACTCGCACTGCTCGGCAAGCTCCGTTCAGCCCACTAGATAGATCCTTGGTCCGATGGGTCTGAGGCCTTGACACCCTTACCCTTCTCGCGCCTGCCTCGCGACGTTGTGCCACAGAGGTGAAGCGGGGAACAAAGGCTCTGGTACGAGGTGCACGAGGTCGCCCCAAAGCGGCATCGGCAGGGACTCAAAGACGCCGACGTCACCGAGGGCTCGAGTGGCATCTGGGAACGCCTGCACTACGAC
>JALDXK010000771.1:0-2683 GCA_032155105.1 Acidobacteriota bacterium | reverse complement strand
GCGCGAGGCCCGCGCCGCCGCGGCGCTCAATCATCCGCACATCGCCACCGTGCACGACGTGCTCGACGTCGACGGCCAGGTGGTGGTCGTGTTCGAGTACGTCGAGGGCCAGACGCTCGCGGCTCGCCTGCAGAAAGGGCCGTTGTTGGTCGCGGAGGCGGTGGAAGTGGCGTGGCAACTGGCGGATGCGCTCGCGGCCGGGCACGCACAGGGGGTGATCCATCGCGACCTGAAACCCGGCAACGTCGTGCTCACTGCGGATGGCCGTGCGAAGGTGCTGGACTTCGGCATCGCGAGGCTCGTGCCTGCGGGAGCCGACATGTCGTCGAGCGTGCCCGGCACCGTCGGCGGCGGGCTGGTCGGCACGCCTGGCTATGCCGCGCCCGAGCAGTACCTGTCGCGCAACGTCGACGGCCGCGCGGATCTCTACGCGCTGGGCGTGATGATCTACGAAATGATCGCGGGCAAGCGCCCGTTCTCTGGCCACGATGCCGTGGCGATCGCCACCGCCGTGCTGCGGGAGGAGGCGCCCAGGCTGTCGGCGACCGCGGGGCAGCGGGTGCCGCAACCGCTGCAGGCGCTCGTGGCGCGCCTGCTCAAGCGCGATCCCGAGAGCCGGCCGGCGTCGGGCGATGAAGTGCTCGTCGAACTGAGCCCGTTGCGCGACAGCGAATCATCGCCGATGGCGCGGCGCACCGTCCTGATTCGCCGCCGGCTGCCGGCGCGAACCTTCCTCGCGGCCGCGGCGGTGCTGGCAGTGGTGATGGCGATCGTGATCCGTGATCAGTGGATCGCCCGGCGGCCGCCAACCGAATCGCCCGTGGTGGCGGTGCTGCCGCTCGCGAACATGAGCGGCGACGTGTCGAACGATTACCTCGGCGCCGGCCTCGCGGAAAGCCTGATCACGAGTCTCGCGTCGGCCCCGCGCCTGACGGTGCTGTCGCGCAGCGCCGTGGACGAGACCCGGCAGCAGAATCCCGATCGCGCCAGCTTCGTGCGGGCACTGGATGCGAGCTATCTCGTCACCGGGTCGGTGCACGCGGTGTCGGATCGCCTGCGCGTGACGCTCAATCTCGAACGGCCCGACGCGTCGGTCGCCTGGGGCCACACCCTCGAAGGGCCGATAGGCGATCTGTTCGACCTGCAGAGGCGCCTGGCCACGCTGCTCGGCGATGCCATTGCCGACCAGACGCCGTCCGGTGAACGGGCCGAGCCTGCGGCGGCCGTCACCACGAGCGGACCGGCGCAGATCGCATATTGGAAAGGCCGGTCATTGCTCGACCGCCGGGATCTCACCGGCAACATCCAGGCGGCGCTCACGGAATTCACCGCCGCCCTTGCCGCCGATCCGGATTTCGCGATGGCCCATGCCGGACTCGCCGAGGCGCAATGGGCGCTCTACGTGCAGACCAACGACAATCAGTGGGCCCAGCGCGCGGTGGCCTCGACCCAATCCGCGGTCAGGCTGGAGCCTGAACGGCCGAGCGTCCTCTACACTGCCGCGCTGACGCACTACCGTAGTGGCCAGTACGTGGAAGCCCTCAAGGCCGTCGAGCGGGCCTTGCAGTTACAGCCGACCTTCGAAGATGCGCTGCGGCTGCACGGCACTGTGTTGATGCGCCAGGGGCGCATCGACGAGGGACTGTCTCAATTCAGCCGCGTTGCCGCCATCCGTCCAAGTTCGGTGACCCTACACACCGACATGGGAATGGCGCTCTACTCCGCGTCGCGTTACGAAGAGGCCCTGGGTGCATTCGAAAAGGCCATCGCGTTGTCGCCAAGCTCGTCGGTGAGCCTGGCCCGCGCCGGGGCTGCGTCGCAAATGATGGGCGACAACACGAAGGCGCTCGAGTTCTACGAGCGCGCCAACGCCATCCAGCCGCGTGCCGAAACCTTTTCGAGCATGGGCACGATCTATTACAGTCTCGGCGACTACGCCAGGGCGGCTGCGGCCTACGAAGGAGCCGTGCTGATTCGGCCGCTCGGCGCGGTCACGCATCGCAACCTCGGTGACGCATATACGCGTCTTGGCCGCCGCGCCGATGCGTTGCGCGCCTACCGCCAGGCGGTGACGCTCGCCGAACGCGAAGTGTCGGTGAGCCCCGGTGATGCGCGGGCCATTGCCCGCCTGGCTGTGTACCAGGCCAAGTCCGGAGACGATGCGACGGCGCGCCGCAGTTTGGCCTCGGCCGAGCAGCTTGCGCCGGCCGACGAACAGGTGCAACTGCGCGCGGCCGTGGTGCATGCGCTGGCCGGTCGGATACAGCCGGCGCTCGACGCGATTGCCCGCGCGATGGCCGGCGGCATCGCGCCGCGGGCGATTGCTGGCGAAGATGACTTCCGGTCCCTTCGATCGGATCCGCGCTTCATGGCCATGATCGGCAATTCAACAGAGGAGAAACGATGAGCAAGAAGAAGGGCAAGGCGGCGGCAAGGAAAGCGCCGAAGACGAAGGTGAAGGCGAAGAGCAGGACGGCCTCGGCGTCGCGCAGTGCCGGCAGGCTCGCCGAGCAAGCCGCACCCCCGCACACCAGCCAGATCACGATCTTCGTGTTCCGAACGGGGAACGGCAACAAGATCCGCACCGCGCCGCAGCGTGCCTACGCCGGTCCGGGCAGCATCGAATGGACGGTGGTCAATCTCGTCGATGAACAGGGAGAAATTCTGCGCATCGACGCTCGCG
>JALDXK010000770.1:0-2696 GCA_032155105.1 Acidobacteriota bacterium | reverse complement strand
CCGCCGGTGATGTCCTTCGCGTCCATCGGCGTCACGACACCGGTGAAGTTGGGATTGGAGTCAGGCTGCTGCGCAGCGATCGCGAGCCCGCCACTGCCGACTAGAACGACGGCGACGACGATTCGCACTCCATCGAGCGTCATGTTTCCTCCGCTCTGTGATTTTTAACTTTTCATTCTTAATTTTTCACTTACTTGATTGGTGAGTAGTCCGCCGGGTCCATGTACACCGACGTGATACCGGCGACGATCTTGCCGTTCACCTGCGACTCCTTGGCCACCTTCTGCCATTCCGGATCGGCGCCGAACGCCGACCAGCTCTTCTTCGCGGCCTCGCGGCTCTCGTGCGAAATGATGTAGATGAGCGTGTTGTCCTTGGTCGGGGCGTCCTGCGGGACCCAGTAGCCGACGTTCTTGATGCCGTGCTTCTCGAAGATCCGCATCGTGTGGTTGCGGAAGCGTGCCTGGAGCTCGGGCAGCTTGCCGTCCGGCGCCGTATAGGTCCGCAGTTCGTAGACGCGATTGGCCGCCTGCGCCTGCGCCACTGACGTGCCGTGCCACGAGCCGAGCGCAAAGCCAATTGACACCAACACTAACGCCGCTCCGACCGGTCTGATTAGGGCCATAAAAGTCATCCTCTCCGCCTACCTTCGCGCGCTGTGCGCTTCGGTGGGCAGGCGCTCATGATACACGGTGGGCTGGGCAGGCGATCGACGGCTGTTTTGACTAAAATAGCTTATTTAGCTAATATGGACGTCGAGGAAGTATCATGAAGACCGTTGCCGCCACGGAAGCCAAGAATCGACTGGGAGCCATTCTCGACGAAGCCCAACGTGAGCCGGTGATCATCCGCCGACAGGACCGCGACGTAGCGGTGGTGATGTCGATGGCGGAGTTCGAGCGCATGCGGTCGAGCAACGTGCGCGCGTTCCTGGATGCCCGCAAGACCCTTGCGGATCAAGCGAAAGCGAAGGGCCTGACGTACAAGCGGCTGCAGGAACTTCTGGCGGATGACAAGTGACCGCCTCGTTCTCGACACCAACGTTTTCATCAGCGGCCTGATCTGGCCAGCCTCCGTGCCGGGTCGAGTGATGGACCATGCGGTGACGCAGTGCCGCCTGCTGGCAAGCCGCGAGACGCTGGATGAGCTGGTCACGACACTAAGGGCCCCGAGATTCGACCCGTTTCTGTCTCGTGCGGATCGCGATGTGGCACTCGAGAGGCTCATCCCCCTCCTTGAAATCGCCGAGCCAATCCAGATTGTCCGGCTCTGCCGCGATCCGAAGGACGATAAGTTTCTCGAGGCGGCTCTCAATGGAAGAGCCGACGTACTGGTGAGCGGTGACAAGGACTTGCTGGTCTTGAACCCGTTCTCCGGGATAGCGATTGTGACGCCGGCAGATTACCTCGCACGCGTGGAGAAGGAAGCCTGACCGATGCAATCCGCCCTGGAGCCGGAAGCACGGCATATCGCCGAACGGGTGCGTGAAGCCGGCGGACGAGCGCTGTGCGTGGGCGGCTTCGTCCGCGATCGCCTCCTGGGCCGCCCATCGAAAGATCTCGACATCGAAGTCTTCGGCATCAGGCAGGATGCATTGCTGCCGCTCCTGAAGTCGCTCGGGCCTGACCGCGTCGAGCCGGTCGGCCAGGCCTTCCCCGTCTACAAGCTCGGCTCGATCGATGTCGCCCTGCCGCGCCGCGAGTCGAAGACCGGGCGCGGACACAAGGGATTCACCGTGGAAGGCGATCCGGCGATGCCGTTCGAAGAGGCGGCGCGGCGGCGCGACTTCACCATCAACGCCATCGGCTGGGATCCGCTGACCGACGAATACATCGATCCGTTCGGCGGCCGGCGAGACCTCGACCTCCGTGTCCTCCGGGAGGTTGATCCCCGGACGTTTGCAGACGACTCCCTCCGTGTCCTGCGTGCTGTGCAGTTTGCGGCCCGATTCGACCTCGCGATCGATCCGGAGACGGCCCGCATCTGCGCGTCGATTCCGCTCGACGACCTGCCGGCGGAGCGCATCTGGGGCGAGTTCGAAAAGCTCCTGCTCCAGGCTGAGAAGCCGTCAATCGGCTTCACCCTCGCGCGCGAGTTAGGCGTGATTCACCAGTTGCTGCCCGACATGGAGCCGCTCTACGAGTGCCCGCAGGATGCCGAATGGCACCCGGAAGGGAACGTGTGGATCCACACCTTGATGGTGATCGACCGGGCGCGCGCGCTGAACGCCGACCTCGATCGGCCGCGCCTCGCCACCGTGATGCTCGGCGCCATCTGTCACGACCTCGGGAAGCCGCAGACCACCGCGCTCATCGACGGCCGGATCAAATCACCGAACCATGAGGCCATGGGCGTGGAGCCGGCGACGAGGATCCTCGATCGACTCAACCTCAACACGCTGGATGGATTCGACGTGCGCGGCCAGGTACTCGGGCTGGTGTCCGAGCACTTGCGCCCCATGGCGTTCTACAAATCGCGAGACACCGTGACCGACGGCGCCTTCCGGCGCCTGGCACAGAAGGTCGATCTCGAATTGCTCGTCCGCCTCGCGCGCGCGGATTGCACGGGTCGCACCGGCACGTTCGACTGTTCGGGCATCGAGTGGTTCCTCGACCGCGCCCAGTCGCTCGGCGTCGAGCACAAGCCGCCGCCGCCGATCCTGCTGGGGCGACATCTAATCGAGTTGGGCGTAGAAC
>JALDXK010000769.1:0-2696 GCA_032155105.1 Acidobacteriota bacterium | reverse complement strand
TCGAGGACGCGCTCGGCACCGTGGGCATCGTGTTGTTGGTGGCATGCGCCAATGTCGCCAACCTGTTCCTGGTGAGGGCGGACGGCCGCCAACAGGAGCTCGCGGTGCGCACCGCACTCGGCGCCAGCCGTTCGCAGGTGATCGCATCGCTGATGTCGGAGGCGCTGACGATCAGCCTGATCGGCGGCGCGCTTGGGCTGGCGTTGGCCTACGGCGGCATCCAGCTGCTCGTGGCGCTCAACCCCGCGCAGTTGCCGCGTCTTGAAGACGTGGCCATCGATCCTATCGTCATCGCGTTCACGCTCGTGATCTCACTGGCGGCTGGTTTGCTGTTCGGCCTGATTCCGATCGTCAAGTACGCCAATCCCAATCTTGGCAGCGCGCTGAAGGAAGGCGGCCGCGGCTCGAGCGATGGCCGCGAGCGCCATCGCGCCCGCAGCACCCTGGTGGTCGCGCAAGTCGCGTTGGCGATGGTGCTGCTCGTGGCCTCTGGCTTGATGTTCCGCACCTTTGCCGCGATGCGTGACATTTCGCCCGGCTTCACCGAGCCCGAGCACGTCTTGACGTTCCGCGTCGCCGTGCCGACTGCGGTTGCGGCGGAAGGGCCGCAAGTGGTGCAGCTGTACGAGCAGATCCTGCGCCGCATCGAGGCGCTGCCCGGCATCACCTCGGCGAGCCTGTCGTCGTCGGTGACCATGGATGGCGTCGACAGTAACGATCCGATCTTTCGCCAAGACAAGCCGATCCCCGAGGGGCAAATGGCGCCGCTGCGCCGGTTCAAGTGGATTCCGTCGAACTACTTCAAGACCGTGGGCCGGCCTTTGCTCGCCGGGCGCGACATCACCTGGGCCGACGTGCACGGCACCGCGCCCGTAGCGGTGATCACCAACAGCCTGGCGCGCGAGTTCTATGGCGATCCCGCGGCCGCGATCGGCCAGCGCATCCGCAACCGGCCCGGGTCGGAGTGGCGCGAAGTCGTCGGCGTCGTGGCGGACGAGTACGACGACGGCGTGACGCGATCGGCGACGACCATCGTCTATTGGCCGATGCTGATGAAGGACTTCTGGCAGCCGGGCTTCACCACCATACGGTCGATGGCGTACGTGATCCGCACGCCGCGGCTCCAGGAGCCGGGGTTCCTGCGCGAGGTGCAGCAGGCGGTGTGGGCGGTCAATCCCAACCTGCCGCTCGCGCGCGTCGAGACCCTCAGCGAGATTTACGATCGCTCGATGGCGGAAACGGCGTTCACGATGGTGATCCTCGGGATCGCCGCCGCCGTCACCCTGTTGCTGGGACTGGTCGGCATCTACGGCGTGATTGCCTACATCGTTGCGCAGCGCCGGCGCGAGGTCGGCATCCGCATGGCCCTCGGCGCGCACAGCGGCGACGTGCAGCGCATGTTCCTCACCCGCGGGCTGATGCTGACGGGCGCCGGGCTGCTGATCGGCATGGCGGTGGCGGCGGCGCTGATGCGCCTGATGTCGGCGCTGCTCTTCGGCGTCAATCCATTCGATCCGGCGACGTACGCCGCGGTGGTGCTGGGTCTTGGCCTGGTGGCGCTGCTGGCAACGTGGCTACCGGCACGCAGCGCCACGCGCATTGATCCGATGCTGGCGTTGCGATCTGAGTAGGTAACACGAAGAACACAAGGACATGAAGACGCGCGTGGTTCGCGACGGCGCTTCGTGCCGCCACGCGAATGAGCGACGGGCGAACATGAGTCGCAGTCCGTCTCAAGCCGACTCATGTCTCGCCCGTCGTTCATCCGCGTGATGGCCGGCCGCAGGCCGGCTGCAGCGAACCACGCCGCCCTTCCGATCTTCGTGCGCTTCGTGTTCTTCGTGTTTGCCCTACTTCCCGAAGATCAGAAAATACTGATAATCAAGAAACGGCTCCTGCCGGATAAATCGCAGGCCCGCCTTCTTCGCGTCGGCCACCACCACGTCTGGGCTGACGCGTTCTTCCGGCGCCGGACCCGGCCCGGTGCCATCCAACCTGAAGTCGATGATGCCCAGCCGGCCCAGCGGCTTGAGCGCCTTGGCAAGATTCGAGAGCATCGACACGCGGTCCTCGACCTCGTGATACGCGTCGACCATCAGCACCGCGTCGAGCGAGGATCGCGGCAGGCGCGGATCATTCTTCAGGCCCAGCACCGGCTTCACGTTGGTGAAGCCTTCACGGTTGACGCGGCGCGAGATGGCGTTGATCATCTCCTGTTGCACGTCTTCGGCGTAGACCACCCCTTGCGGACCGACGCGGCGCGCCAGCCGGATCGTGAACCAGCCGCTGCCGGCACCGATGTCGCCAACAACCGAGCCGTCGGCGATGCCCATGGCATCCATGATCTGATCGGGCCGCTGCCATAGATCACGATCGGGCGCGTCGAGCAGCCCGAGATCAGATGGAGGAAACAGGCGGCCGTGCCCGGCGCCCTGTTGCTGCGCGCCCACCGAGATGGCCAGCACGAGCACCCCCCCGACAAGAAGTGCGCCCCGGCAAGAAGTCACGAACCCCGGCAAGATGTGCCGTCCCCGGCAGCTACCGCAAACATTTCCAGGCCGTTGGAAGAACGAGGCCGGCCGCGACGATCTTGACGATGTCGACGATGATGAAAGGATAGAGGCCGGTCGCAAGTGCCGTCTCGAGACCAGCGAGTCGTGCGACCCGGTGACGGTTCCCGCGCCCGAAGAGGCCGG
>JALDXK010000768.1:0-2702 GCA_032155105.1 Acidobacteriota bacterium | reverse complement strand
TCCATCAGGAAGTTGTTGGACTGGTTGCGCATGCCGTTGACGTTGAAGCCGCCGGTGGCATTGCCGAACCCGCCCGGCGTGGCGTCGCCGGATTGTCCCCCGAGGCCGCCCGGCGGGGCCACCACTCCCGGAATCAGCGTGCCGAGCTGCGTGAAGTTGCGTCCATTGAGCGGCAGGTCAACCACCTTCTGCTCGTCGATCACGATGCCGTGCGTCGCATTGCTCGTTTCGACGAGCGTGGCCTCCGCGCTCACCGTGATCGTTTCGCTCAATTGGCCGACTTCGAGCTGAAACGCCACGCGCGCCGTTTCGCTCACCGTGACGCGCACGCCTTCGCGTTGCGAGGTGCGGAACCCCTGCAACGAGGCTTTCACGGTGTAGTTACCGGGCGCGAGCAGCGGAATCGTGTAGAGCCCGTCGGTGCCGCTGACCGCCGATCGCACCGCGCCGGTGCCGGCGTTCACGGCCTCAACGGTGACGCCCGGCAGCACCGCGCCCGACGCATCGGTGACGGCGCCATTGATCTGGCCCGTTGCCTGTGCGCGAGCTGCAGCCGGCGCCAGCAGGCTCATGATGACTGCGGCAATGATCACTGCACGTTTCATCGACCGACTCCTTGTTGTTAGCCCAAGTCCCAGGCCCCAAGCCCCTTACATCCCCGGCGGCGTAAACCTTCCGTCTGCGGCCAGCCAGCCACCGTCGGCATACACGATCGTCCCTGTTACGTAGCTGGCGGCATCGGAGAGGAGAAAGATCGTCGGTCCCGCCATCTCCGACGCCTGCGCCCAGCGATTCATCGGGTTCTTCATCGCGTAGGCGTTGTACCACTCTGCGTTCTGCTTGATCGGCGCCGTCAACGGCGTCTCGATCACGCCCGGTCCCACCGCATTCACGCGCACGCCCAGCGTGCCCCACTCGGTGGCCGCCGTCTTCACCAGTTGCAGGATGCCGGCCTTGGTCATCGAGTACACGGATTGTCCCGGCTCGGTGACGATCGATCGAATCGACGAGAACAACACGATGCTGCCCGAGCGCTGGAGCGTCATCAATCGGCCGGCCGACTGCAGCACGTTGAAATTGCCGCGCAGGTTTACGCCGACGACGCGGTCGAACTCCTCGCCGGCGTACTTGAGAATCGGCTTGCGCACGTTGATGGCGGGTGTGCACACCACGCCGTCGAGCCGGTCGTGCTTCGACGCGGCCTCGACGATGGCGTCGTCGACCGACGTTGCATTCGTGATGTCGCACGGGCCTGACCAGGCCGCTGCACCGGCGTGGGTGATCAGCTCCGCGGTGGCCGCGGCGGTATCGGCGTGCACGTCGCAGCAATACACCGTGGCGCCCTGTTGCGCGGCGCCGATGGCAACGGCCTGGCCGATGCCGGAACCGGCGCCGATCACGGCCACCGTCTTACCTTCGAGACTGAACAGGTTTCGCATTGAGGACGACGTTCTCCTTGAGGCTTGATCCGTGACTCCCGTCGGGCGGGACTAAAGTCCCGCGCCTACGAGTGTCCCGCCCCTACGAGTGTTAGAGATGTGGTGATTCACTTCTTCAAGTCGCGGGCGGCCGGAAGGTTCGGCAAGCCCGTGGCTTCAGTGGCGGCGCGGACGATGGCGCGGGCCATCACCTCCGCGGCGAGCGCGCCGATCTGCGTGACATCGGCGTCGCCCGTCCACTGTCCGGTGGCCAGCGCAAACACGGTATCTCCGTCGCCGACGGTATGGGCCGGATAGATCGCGCGCGCGAATCCGTCGTCCGCCATCAACGCCATGCGGTTGGCCTGCGCCTTGGTGAGGCGCGCGTTGGTCGCCACCAGACCGATGGTGGTGTTCTCGCCGGCGCGCGGCCGCGGGCCGGTTTGCCCGGTGCGAAGCAGGATGCGCGCATCGGCAAACGTGCCATCAGGATTGCGCACGCCGGCGACGATGCGGCCGGTGTCGGGATCGATGATGTCGCCCACAGCATTCACCGCGACGATCGCGCCCACGCTCAAGCCGTTGGGCAGCGTAATGCTGTAGCTGCCAAGGCCGGCTTTCATCGATCGCCCTGGCCCGCCGCTCTTGCCAACCGTGGCGCCGGCACCCGCGCCGATGGTGCCTTGCGCGACCGGCGCCGTCGACGCCGCCGCGGCGGCACGATAACCACAATCCGCCGTCGGGCGGATCTTCGGATTGCCGCCCACCGGAAGATCGAACAGGATCGCCGCCGGCACGATCGGCACCTTTGCGATGCGCACATCCCAGCCGATGTTGTGTTCCTCGAGCCACTTCACCGTGCCGCTGGCGGCGTCGAGGCCGAACGCGCTGCCGCCTGCCAGCACCACCGCGTTGACCTTGTCGACCATGTTCGAGGGATCGAGCAGATCCGTTTCGCGCGTGCCGGGTGCCCCGCCGCGCTGCGACACGCCACCGGCCGCGCCCTCACCGTCGACGACGATCACGGTGCAGCCGGTGGGCCGCTCCGACAGGGTGTGGTGTCCGACCTTGATGCCTGGTACCGCCGTCAACGTGGTGTTCGAAGCACTGGCGGCGGGCCCTTGACCGCGCACGAGGGCGGTGCACGCGATGAGGCCAAGCGCGATAGCAAAGCGTGTCATGACAGTCACTCCGGTGTTGAGCGGCGGGACGAGGACAATCCGGCGAATCATAAGCGACCATCAGACCGTGTGTCACCGTTATACGATTGGCACCGTGCCACCC
>JALDXK010000767.1:0-2703 GCA_032155105.1 Acidobacteriota bacterium | reverse complement strand
GTGAACATCAACAAGGTGAAGGAGATCGTGCCTTGGTTCAGCCGGAACTATATCCTCAGGATGAAAGACGCGAAGGCGACGGAGATCCCGGTCAGCCGTTCGCAGACCAGACGGCTGAGGGACTACCTGAAGCTGTAGTGGTCACCGATCCCGGTCAGCCGGTTGCACAGCAGGCGACTGAGCATCCACCGGCATCCGTGGCCTTCGAAGCTGTCGCGTTCGGCGACCCCGGCGACGAGAACCCGGCTCCGTTCACCACGACCGATCCGTTCGCGCGGCCCGTGGCGCCGCTGCCGCTGCAGATCGAGCAGGACTCGGCGCAGGTGATGCGCCGGCTCGAGGTGTGGCGCGACGAGTTCTTCGCGTGGGTCCGCACCCTGGCCTCCGCCGCGGTGTACGCCACGCTCATCGTGACGTTCGGGTTCCAGGTTGCGCGCGTCGAGGGCCAGAGCATGGCGCCGACGCTGGCCGACCAGGATCGCCTGATCGTCAACAAGCTGCGCTACCGCCTCACCTCGCCGCAGCGCGGCGACATCGTGATGCTCTACTACCCGCTCAACCCCGACAAGTCGTTCGTCAAGCGCGTCATCGCCGAGGAAGGCGACACCGTCCGCGTCGTCGACGGCCGCGTGTATGTGAACGACGTGCCGATGCGCGACGACTTCGTGCCGGCGGAGTACCGCAGCCACGACGACTGGGGCCCGCAGGTCATCCCCGAAGGCTACTACTTCGTGATGGGCGACCACCGCAACAACAGCTCCGACAGCCGTCACTGGGGCTTCGTGCCGAAGAAGTACATCATCGGCAAGGTCCAGGTGCGCTGGTGGCCGGTGCCTCACGCACGGGTGTTCTGACGACGCGCGCGGCGGAAGTCTCCGCAGTCCTCTATCGCGTTTTCTTCCTCAACCTGCTGGTCGCCACGGCGAAGATCGCACTCGGTGTCACCACCGGTGCGGTCTCGGTGCTCTCCGACGGCTTCCACTCCCTCACCGACACGGCCTCGAACGTGGTCGCGATCATCGGCGTCCGCGCCGCGAGCGCGCCGCCGGACGACGACCACCCCTACGGCCATCGCAAGTTCGAGACCATGGCGTCGATGGGCATCCTGCTGTTCCTGCTCCTGGTGCTGCGCGAGGTGCTGGCGGCGGCATGGGCGCGGTTTCAGGATGGTGGCCAACCTGACGTCACCTCCCTGACGTTTGCCGTGATGGGCGGGACATTCGTCATCAACCTCGCGGTGGTGGCCTACGAGCGCCGCGCCGGCCGGCGCCTGCACAGCGAGGTGCTGCTGGCCGACGCCCACCACACCACGAGCGACCTGCTGACGTCGCTGACCGTGTTCGCCGCGCTCATCGGCGTGTCGTTCGGCTACCCGTGGCTCGACCCGTTCGCGGCGCTCATCGTCGCCGTCTTCATCCTGGTGGCGTGCTGGCAGATCTTCAAGTCGACCACCGGCATCCTCGCCGACCGGATGGTGATGCCGGAGGCCGGCATTCGCGACGTGGTGAGCAGCGTGCCCGGCGTGATCGGCTGCCACCAGATTCGCACGCGGGGCTCCGCCGACTTCGTGTTCCTCGATCTGCACGTGTGGATGGATCCGGCGATGCGCCTCGAATCCGCGCACGCCCTCTCGCACGTCGTGAAGGACCGGCTGATGGAGACGTTTCCGCAAATCAAGGACGCGATCATCCACATCGAGCCACCGCCACCAGCAAGTTGAAAATTAAGAATTAAAAGTGAAAAATCTGTTTTTAACTTTTACTTTTTCATTTGGTATTGGTTAGTATCCGAGCTCTGGCTCTACCCTGAACTTGAGCGGCTGTCCGGTGAGAAACCGTTCGACGTTGTCGCCGAATAACTGAATGACTTCGTCCCAGTGCCCTTGCCGGAATCCAGACGTGTGCGGGGTCAGGATCACGTTCGGCGTCGTCCACAGCGGATGATCGGACGGCAGCGGCTCCTGCGGGAAGACGTCGAGCGACGCACCGCCGAGATGACCGGCGTGCAGTGACGCGATCAGCGCGTCGGTGTCGATGATCTTCGCGCGGCCGACATTGATCACGACGGCGCCTGTGGGCAGCTGCGCGAACTCGGTCGCGCCGATCAGGCCGTGCGTATCGGGCGTCAGCGGCGCGGCGATCACCAGCACGTGGCAGCGGCCGAGGAACTCCTCGCGCTGATTGGGGCCATACACTCGCTCGACGTGACCGATCACGCCGTAGGCGGGGCGCCGGCGGAGCGCAATCACACGCATGCCGAACGCCTCGGCGCGCTTCGCGATCTCTGCGCCGATCGTGCCGACGCCGATCACGCCGAGCGTCCTGCCGTGCAGCAGCCACGGCAGCCGCTCGCCCGTGAACTCGTTCTGCGCCCAGCGCGCCTGCTGTTGGTTCTCGATCACAAACGGCAACTGCTTCGCCAGCGCCAGTGCGACCGTCATCACGTGCTCGGCGATCGGCACCGCCTGCACGCCGCGCGTGTTGCTCACCGCGATGCCGCGTGCGACAAGTTCCGGCAGGCACAGCGTCTCGACGGCCACCGCAGAGGTGTGTACCCAGCGCAGCTTCGGCGCCGCCGCCAATTCGGCGGCGCTGAGGATCCAGGTGTACGCAGCATCGCAGTCGCGTAAGCCGTCAGCACGCGCTGCGGGCGTGGTGGCATGCACGAACGTGAGGTGGGGAAATCGCGCGCGCAGGGTCTCGA
>JALDXK010000766.1:0-2703 GCA_032155105.1 Acidobacteriota bacterium | reverse complement strand
GCTTCAACAGCATCGTCGAGAACATCAAGAAGGAAAACAAGATCGAGTCGGACGAGGCGCTGCAGTCGGCGCTGAAGCAGGAAGGCATGACCATGGCGGACCTGCGCCGTCAGCTCGAGCGGACGATGATGATCCAGCAGGTGCAGCAGACAGAGATCCTGCAGAAGCTGCAGGTCACCGACACCGAGCTACGCGCCTACTACGACGCGCACAAGAACGAGTTCGCCACCGTGCCGCAGATTACGCTGCGCGAGATCACGATCAACGTGCCGACCACCCCGAAGGGCGTCAACGTGGCGCAGGACGATGCGGCGAAGGCGAAGGCCGAGGAAGTACGCGCGAAGATCATTGCGGGCGAGGCGTTTCCGCGGCTGGCGGCGGATTATTCAGACTCGGGCTCCAAGGCCAACGGCGGCCTCGTTGGTCCGATGTCGAAAGCCGATCTCTCCGAGGATCTGCAGAAGGCGCTGGCCGGGCTCAAGACGGGCGAATTGACGCCGGTGCTGCGCACGTCGCGCGGCTACCAGATCATCAAGGTCGAGAGCCTGCAAGACACCACCACCAAGTCGTTCGAGGATTCGCGCGGCGACATCTCCGAGAAGATCGCGAACGAGAAGCGCGGCGGTGAGTTCAAGAAGTTCATCGTCCGGCTGCGTGCCGAGGCAATCATCGACTGGAAGAACGACGAGATCAAGAAGGCCTACGAAGTCGGGTTGAAGCAACAGGAGACCGAGCCCCAACCTCCGGCGACGCAGCCATAGGGGCGGGACTCAGTTCCGCCCACCCACAAATGGATTCGAATTGGTACGCGATCTGGACTCGCTCGCGTCATGAAAAGATCGTCCGCGATCAGCTAGACAAGAAAGCCGTCGACGTCTTCCTGCCGACCATCGGCAAGTGGAGCCGCTGGAAGGATCGCAAGAAGAAGATCGACTGGCCGCTGTTTCCCGGCTACGTGTTCGCGCGCTTCGTGCCCGACGAGCGCGTCGGCATCCTCAAGGTCGACGGCGTCGTGCAGATCATCAGCAATAACGGCATGCTGTCGCCGATTCCCGAGGAAGAGATCGAGAGCATCCGCACCCTGGTCGAAAGCGAGCTGGCGTACGATCCGGTGCCGCTGATCAAGGAAGGCGACATGGTGCGCGTCGCCCATGGCCCGCTGAAGGGTGTGGTCGGCCGTCTGGTCCGCAAAGGCGCCCACGCACGGTTGCATCTGTCTGTAGACTTGATCGGCCAAGCCGTCTCTGTTGAAGTGGACGCTGCTGACGTAAAACCGTACTGACATGCGCATTGGAGCCATCGAGCTAACCTCACCGTTCGTCGTGTCGCCGATGGCCGGCATGACCGACACTGCGTTTCGCCGCCTGGTGAAGCGACAGGGCGGGTGCGGGCTCGTGGTGTCGGAGATGGTCAGCAGCGAAGGGCTCGTGCGCGGCATCGATCGCACGCTCGAGTACGCCGAATACACCGAGGAAGAGCGGCCGGTCTCGATCCAGATCTTCGGCGGCGACCCCGCGAAGATGGCCGAAGCCGCGCGCGTCGTCGAGCAGATGGGCGCCAACATCGTCGACGTCAACATGGGCTGCCCGGTGCCGAAGATTGCGAAGCACAACGCCGGCTGCAGCCTGATGCGCGAACCGGAGCACGCGGCGGCGATCATCGCGGCGATGTCGAAGGCGGTGAGCATTCCTGTCACCGTCAAGATGCGCAAGGGCTGGGACGATGGCGAGATGAACGCGCCGGAGCTGGCCAAGCGGGTGGAGGATGCGGGCGCGAAGGCGATTGCCATTCACGGCCGCACCGCGAAGCAGAGCTATAGCGGCAGCGCCGACTGGGATTTCGTGTCGGACGTGGCGCGGACGGTGTCGATCCCGGTGTTCGGCTCCGGCGACTGCATCGAGCCCGAAGACATCGTCACCAGGATGCGGTCCGGCGTGAGCGGCGTCTACGTGGGCCGCGGCGTGCTGCGCAACCCGTGGGTCCTCGCCCAGGCGCGCGACCTGATGGAAGGGCGTCCGGCACGCCCGATCACACACGAAGATCGCGGTCAGTTCCTGCTCGATTACATGAACTTGCTGCTGACCGAAAACGTCCCCGAGAGCGGTAAGATGCTGAGCCGCGAACGCTGGGTCATCAACAAGATTCGCGCGCTGTGCTCGTGGTACAAGAAAGGCTTCGACGGCGGGGCGCAGTTCCGCATCGGCGTGAATTCAGCGAAATCGATCTCTGAACTGGAAGATCTGATTCAGAGGTTTTTCGTACCCGCAGGGGCGGAACTTTCGGGTCGCTGACGGGAGTGGCGCTGGCAGGCCGTCCGTCGGGTCGCTTATGCGCGGCCAGGTATCTCGCTCCGCGAGCGTCTCCGCGACTCCCAACGCGCGTGCTTTCGGCGAGACGGCGTCGCCCTCCGCGCATGGCTCGTCTCGTCGCGTCAAAACTCGCTCGCCGCATTGTGCTCTTGGCGCAACTCGGCGCACGGCTTGGCCTCAAACAGGCGCGACTGTGGGCTCCGCTCGTTTTGTCGGTCAAGAACCCTGCGTGCGACTCGCTCGACATTCGCTCCGGTCGACGCCGTCTCGCCCGCCCGCGCGTTGCGTGTCTCGGTGCAGGCGCGTTGCGCGGACAGGTGTCTCGCGCAGCGAGCTTTCGACCCACCTCCGCCAAAGCTTCGGCGGGCAGGCCGAGCCGACGCGGTGCACTTAC
>JALDXK010000765.1:0-2708 GCA_032155105.1 Acidobacteriota bacterium | reverse complement strand
CAGTACGGCTGACGAACCCGACCTCGGGATTGAACGCTTCGCCGACCTCCTGGTAGCCGACGTTGAAGTCCCACTGCGGGCGATTGGTCTGCGAGCGGATGTTGTAGGCATGCTCACGGCCGTCGGCGCCGGTGTCGGTCTTCGCCATGAAGCCCGTAATCATCGTCGTCTGGCCGATGCCCAGCTTGCCGTCGATGCCGTAGGTCTGCCCCTCGTCCTCGGAGAGGCTGGCGAACTCGCCGGTGGCCTTGCGGTTGGTGACGACCGCGCCGATCGACGATCGGTTGGGCAGGTCGCGGCTGACGCGCGCCACGGCGAAGTTCGTGCTGGCCACGGTGTTGTTGAAGTCGGACGTCTGCATGTCGAGCAGGCCGACGTTGAACTTGCCCGCCTTGCCCGACACCCGGCCGCCGCCCATGATCGGAATCGCCTCGCCATTGTCGCCGATGCCGATGCGGCGGCTGAAGAACAGGTCGACTTCGCCCGGATTGCCGACGCTGAAGAAGCCCGCGTTCTCGAGGAAGAACGGGCGCTTCTCCGGGAAGAACAAGGTGAAGCGATCGAGGTTGACCTGCTGATCGTCGACTTCCACCTGCGCGAAGTCGGTGTTGATGGTGGCGTCGAGCGTCAGGCTCGGCGTAATGCCGTACTTCAGATCGCCGCCGACGTCGTAATCCATCTCGGTGTCCACGGGCACCACTCCGGACTCGAGCGCGTTGGTCAGCGCGTAGGGAGTGATGCGCAGGTTGCGCAGCGCCGGCGTCTGCACGCCGCTGATCGATCCGGCCAGCGACAGGCGGTAGAGGTTGAACTGCCGCGGAATCGGGGCCCAGTAGGCACGCTCGTTCTTGCGGCGGATGTTGCGCTGGAAGTTGATGCCCCACGTCTGGTTGGCGCCGCCGGGATAGCGCAGCGTGCGGAACGGGATCGCGAGCTCAGCGGACCACCCGTGCTCACCGGTCGTGGCGCGTACCGTCCACGCCCCATCCCAGTTGATGTTGAAGCCCGCACCGGAGCCGCCGGACTGCATCTGGCCGAACCCGAGACCGCCACCGCCCTGCCCTTCGTTGGTGACCTGGCCGTCGTACTCGATGCCCGCCGGGTTGGTGCCAAACACAAACCCGTTCTGGCGATCGCGATACGTGTCGACGATCATCTGGAAGCTGTCGGTGTCGTCCATCGGCGCATCGCGGCGCGCGTCCGAGACGATGATGCCCGACGGATCGCTGTCGTACATCACCGCGCCGATGTAGAGCGTGTCGTTGGTGAAGATGATGCGAACTTCGGTACGCTCCGACACCGGTTCGCCCTCGTTGGGCTGCTCCTGCGTGAAGCCGGTGATCGGCACTGCCTGCGCCCACGCCGCATCGCCGAGCACATCGCCATCGAGAGTCGGCGCCTCAACCGCGCGAGACGCGGTCGCGAGATTAGCTACGGCCGCCGACGACGAACGGGGCGCCGGTTGCGCGACGGATAGGGTGGGGGTGACCAGCAACAGCAACAATGAATACGACAGGTGTTTCATAGAGATTCACAGACCGTGAGCAACTAATAAGGTACTACAGAGACGCGACGCCAACGGTTTACACATCGGCATCGCCGATTTGCCAGAGCGGCCCCGAGGTGTGAGGGACTAACCGTCGAGCCTGGCTCTGGACAACACGCGATTGACCATGCCTGGCAGGTAGGCCGACGGCCGTCACGCACGCCGGGCGGAATCGCGAGCCAGGCGCTGAACAGGTCATCGACGACGCGTGTGCCCCCGCACAACCCGCACGCCCCTTTCGGGGTCGCGGCACAATCCGGACAACGAACCGGCACCCGCATCGAGATCGTCGCCATCCCGCCGCTCTCCGCCTCACCGTTGTTGAGGAACAGGTCATAGATGTCGCCGCCCGCGGGTTGGACGATGCCACACGCGAGCAACCCGTTGATGTGTCCGCTCAGCCGCGACAGCTTTACGCCGGCGTGCGACCGCGTGGCGCGGCCGGCGGTCGTAGGCGGCCCGCGACAGCGGGTCCGCCAGCACGGCATACGCCGCCTGAATTTTCTGAAACGTGGCCGTGGCGCCCGCACCCGCGCGATCGGGGTGCCACTGCAGGGCGAGCCGGCGCCAGGCGCGGCGTCATTCAGCGCGCCCGACTCGGTGATCGAAGCCTAGCAGCGCGTAATAGTCGTCCACCGAGCCGTGGCTAGATGCTGTCGCGCTGATCGAGTGCGAGGACCGTGCGCAAGAGCACGTTGGCGCCGTTGGCGCAGTCGTCCCACGATGTGAGTTCCTTCGGCGAATGGCTGATGCCGCCGACGCTCGGGACGAAGATCATGCCCATCGGGCACAACCGCGCAATCTGTTGCGCATCGTGACCGGCGCCGCTCGGCAGCCGCATCGTCTTGAGGCCGGCGGCGTCCGCCGAACGGCCGATCGCATCCTGCACGCCCTTCGTCGCCGGCGCGGACGGATTCGTGCTCGCCAACGTGAAGGTGATCCGCGTGTTGGTGGCCTTCGCAATCGCGGCGCCACGCGCCTTCACGATGTCGCCCAGTTCCTTGAGCGTGTCCTCGGACAGATCGCGGAACTCGACGCTCAACGTCACGCGGCCAGGAATCACATTCGGCGAGTTCGGTTCGACCTCGATGCGCCCGACGGTGCCGACCTGGCGGCCCTTTCGGTTCGCGGCGATCTCGCGCACGGCGAGGGTGAGCTGCGA
>JALDXK010000764.1:0-2718 GCA_032155105.1 Acidobacteriota bacterium | reverse complement strand
GGAGCTATGCGGAATTTTGGGTGACGAGGTTGATCAGGCGGCGTGGTGAGCCGGCATTTCAGTGACCTCGATTCCGTTTTGGAATTTGACGCCTTGAACGACCTTTGGCAACTGGTTCTCGCCGTTCAATCGACGCCATGTTTTCGCGGCGGCAGTGACGAGTTTGAACACCATGAGCTTGGCGGTCTTCGCCGATAGCGAGCCCTTCGTGCGCACCGTCCGATGACGCACTGTCGCGAATACGCTTTCAATCGGGTTCGACGTGCGCAGATGATCCCAGTGCTCGGCGGGGAAGTCGAAGAAAGCGAGCAGAGCCTCCCGGTCCTTCGTCAGGCAGATCACCGCCTTGTCGTACTTGGCGCCGTATTTTTCGGCGAACACGTCGATCGCGACCTCGGCCGCCGCGCGGGTTAGTGCGCCATAAATCTCACGAAGATCTGCCTTCATGTTGACCTGGACCGAGAGGGCGACCTTGTTCAGCACGTTGGCAGTCTTGTGAACCCAACAGCGCTGGTGCCTGGTGCGCGGAAAGACCTCCTCGATCGCCTTCCAGAAGCCGAGCGCACCGTCGCCGACTGCAAGGTCTGGTGCGATCTCGAGCCCACGCCGCTTGATGTCGAGCAAAAGCTCACGCCAGCTCTGCGCGCTCTCGCGGACCCCAGTCTGGAAGCCGACAAGCTCCTTCTTGCCTTCGGGCGTTGCGCCGATCAGCACCAGCATGCATTCGGCGTTGTCTTCCATCCGGGCCTGCAGGTAGACCCCGTCCGCCCACACGTACACGTATCGCCGTGCTGAGAGGTCGCGCTTCTGCCAGACGTCGTAATCCGCTTGCCACTCCGCCGTCAGCCGCGCGATCACGGCCGGCGACAGGTTCGGCGCCTCCTTGCCCAACAGGGCGGCGAGCGCCTCCTGGAAATCGCCGGTCGATACTCCACGCAAGTAGAGAACCGGCAACAGCGCGTCCAGGCTCTTCGTCCGCCGCGCCCATTTCGGCAGGATCGCCGAGGAAAAACGGATCTTCTCCTCCGCGCCCACCTCGCCTCGGTCGCGCACCTTGGCGCGACGGACCTCCACAGGCCCGACCCCGGTCTGGATCGCGCGATGCGGCCCGTGGCCGTGACGCACGATCCGGTCGCGACCATCCGGCAACTTCTCATCCTTCCACATCGCGACGAAGGCGTCGGCTTCGGCGATCAGCACCTGAGCCAACATTCGGCGGGCACCTTCGCGGGCCAGTTCGGTCAGTGGATCGTCGATCGCATCAGGCTGACGGAACGCAATGACAGTGGTATCTCTCGACATGGCGTATCGCTCCTTTCGGGGAGGTTCTGGCAGGCTTCGACACCCGCCTCGATACGCCGCCTATCTCACACCGTCATCACCCAGTTTCCCGCATAGCTCCTGATGCGCATCCGGCCGGCGCTCGGATTGATTTTGGGCGTTCTGTCGGCACTGCCTGCTTTCGCGCAGGACGCGCTTTCCGAAAAACCGCCGGCGGTGGCCGGGCCGGACAAGCCGAGCGAACCCGGCGACGCGCAGAAATCGGTGTGCCTGCTGCTCGAGTCGGCGGCGCGCGCCAACGGCCTGCCGGTGGAATTCTTTGCCCGCGTGATCTGGCAGGAGAGCCGGTTTCGCTCTGACGCTGTCGGTCCGGTCACCCGCAGCGGCAAGCGTGCGCTCGGCATCGCGCAGTTCATGCCAGGCACGGCCGCGGAGCGGAAACTGCTGAATCCGCTCGATCCGATTCAAGCGCTGCCAAAGTCCGCGGAGTTCCTGCATGAGTTGCGCAGAGAGTTCGGCAACCTTGGCCTTGCCGCCGCTGCCTATAACGCTGGACCTCGCCGCATTCGCGAGTGGATAAACGGCTCGGGGGCGATGCCATCGGAAACGCGCAACTATGTGCTGGCCATTACCGGCACTCCCGTCGAGCAGTGGTCCAAGGCCGGTCCCGACGCCGACCGAAAGCAAGAGCAGGGACTGGGCTGCGGCGAATTGATGGCGCTGCTCAGGCGCGCGCCCAACCGTTTCGTTGCGGCGCTTGAGCAACGCATCGTCGCAGGCGTGATGCAGCCGTGGGGCGCCATCCTCGGCGCCAATATGTCGCGCCCACGCATGCTGAGCAAATACGCGGAGCTTCAGCAGCGTCACGCCGCAGTATTTGCCGGACGAGACCCTATTTTGCTTGAGCGCCGCCGCGGACCGCTGCCGCGCTATCAGGTCAGGATCGGCGCGGAAACGCGTGCGGAGGCGAATGCGCTTTGCGTTCGCATTCACAAGAGTGGCGGCGACTGTGTCGTGCTCCGCAACCCTCGCGTCTAACGGGCACCACACATCTCACTGGCCGGTGCAGCTATTCCCGGCGCCGCACGCGTTACGATGCGCCAGATGGGGTTATGCCGCTCGCATCCTGCAGGGTGCCAAGCCCGCAGATTTGCCTGTGGTGCAGGCGGTGCAATTCGAGTTGGTTATCAATCTTAAGACAGCGAAATCCCTGAACATCGCGATCCCAGGTGCTTTGCTGGCTCGCGCTTATGACGTGATCGAGTAGCCAGATGTCTGCTCGGGGCTCTTCGCGACATGCTGCTTTGCCGCAGAACTTCGGTTGGACGGCGGCTGCAAATTCGTGGCCGAATGCAAAAATTGCACAGCCGAAGGTCGGACGAATGGCGGTTGGCCGACAGCCTCACGGCTTCTGCCCTCGCCAAAGTGCAGCATAAG
>JALDXK010000763.1:0-2720 GCA_032155105.1 Acidobacteriota bacterium | reverse complement strand
CGTCTTCGATGGCGAGCGTTCGCAACAGGGCTGGGTGGTCGTGGTCCGTGGCGAACGTATCGAAGCGGCGGGTCCGGCGGCCTCGACGCCGGCGCCGGCCGGCGCGCGCACGATCGATCTGCCTGGCACGACGCTGCTGCCGGGACTGATCGAGGGCCATTCACATCTGCTGCTGCACCCCTACAACGAGACCAGCTGGAACGACCAGGTGCTGCGCGAAGCGTTGGCCCTGCGCGTGGCGAGGGCCGTGAATCATGCGCGCGACACGCTCATGGCGGGGATTACCACTGTGCGCGATCTCGGCACCGAAGGTGCGGCGTATGCCGACGTGGGTCTGCGTGATGCGATCGCGCAAGGCATCATTCCGGGTCCGCGCATGCTCGTCGCGGGTCCGGCGATGGTCGTGACCGGCAGTTATGCGCCGAAGGGGTTCGCGCCAGAGTTCAGCGTGCCGCAAGGCGCAGAAGAGGCGGACGGTCTCGACGGCGTCGTGCGCGTGGCCCGCGGGCAGATCGCGCGCGGCGTGGACTTCATCAAGATCTATGCGGATTACCGGTGGGGGCCGAACGGCGAGGCCCGGCCGGGTTTTACGGTGGATGAGATCCGTCGCCTCACCGACGCCACCAACAGCAGTGGCCGTCCCGTGGTGGCGCATGCATCCTCTCCTGAAGGCATGCGCCGCGCGATCATGGGCGGGGTGGAAACGATCGAGCATGGCGACGAAGGCACGCCGGAGATCTGGAAGCTGATGGTGGAGAAGAACGTGGCGTATTGCCCGACCATCGCCGCCGGTGACGCCACGTCGCAGTATGCGGGATGGAAGAAGGGTATCGATCCCGTGCCGGCGCGCATCGCGCGCAAGCGGGAGACGTTCAAGGCTGCGCTCGCCGCCGGCGTGAAGATGTGTTTCGGCGGCGACGTCGGTGTGTACGCCCACGGCGACAACGTGCGCGAGCTCGAGTTGATGGTGGAGTGGGGGATGACGCCCGCCGCCGCGGTGGTTGCGGCGACATCGGGGAACGCCGCGTACTTCCGTCAGGGCGACCGCATCGGACGAGTGAAGGTGGGATTGTTCGCGGATCTGATCGCCGTCGCAGGCGATCCCACGGCCGACATCAAGGCGCTTCGGCAGATCAAGCTCGTCATGAAGAATGGCAGGGTCTACAAGGAGTAATCCTTGCCGGGGACGGCACTCCTTGCCGGGGACGGCACCACTTGCCGGGGGCGGAATACTTGCCGGGGTGAATATGGCTAGATTCGTGATCGCGTTACTTTTCTTCTCCTCGGTTCTCGGTGCTGCGGCGCAAGGTCCAGAGAAGGGCACGTTGGTGATCGTCGGCGGCAACATGCAGGACCCGGCGATCGTAAAGCGGTTCATCGATCTCGCCGGCGGGCCTGATGCGCCGATCGTGATCATCCCCACCGCCGGCGAAGCAGACGATGAGTACGACCAGTACTGGTCGGGGCTCAAGCAGTGGCGCGAGAACGGGGCGCAGAAGCTGACGGTGCTGCACACCCGCGACCGCAAGGTGGCGGAGTCCGAGGCGTTCGTCAAGCCGATCCGCGAGGCGCGCGGTGTGTTCTTCGGCGGCGGGCGCCAGTGGCGTCTCGCCGATGCCTACCTGGACACCCTGACGCACAAGGAGCTGCAGAAGCTGCTGGATCGCGGCGGCGTGATCGGCGGCTCGTCGGCCGGCGCATCGATCCTCACCTCGTTCATGGTGCGCGGCGACACCAAGAGCAACGAGAAGATGATCGGTGATCACACTGTCGGCCTCGGCTTCCTGAAGAACGCCGCGGTCGATCAGCATCTGCTGCGCCGCAATCGGCAGTTCGACATGCTCGAGGTGATCGACAAGCACCCCGAGCTGCTCGGGATCGGACTCGATGAAGACACCGCGATCGTCGTGCAGGGCGATCAGTTCGACGTGATCGGCAAGAGCTACGCGGTGATCTACAGCAACACTCCGGTGGCCGGCGCGAGCGGGCGGTTCTACTTCATGGGTGCGGGCGATCGCTTCGATATGAAGACGCGCACCGCAACACGCCAGAGCAACCAGTGGCGGCCGTTGCAGGGCGTCCGTCCTCCAGCGGCGCGTGCGCCGGGGTCGCCAGCCGCGAGCGTGCAATCCGCGGGCGTGCAACCCACCAACCCGGAAGTCGCCCGGCATGTGGCCGCTGCCCGCGCAGCGGCAGGTGAGGAGTACACGGGACTCTTCACCCGGCTGTGCACTCCCGAAGGCGCCGTCGCGGCGGCCATCGCGCCCACACCGGCGGCATCCGCTCCCGCGCCGCGTCCGACGGCGCCGCGACCCGCGGGCCCACCAGAGAAAGCCGCGTGGGCCGCCGCACCGGCGAAGGTCTTCGACAACCTCTACTTCGTCGGCGAGAAAGAATACTCGGCATGGGCCGTGACGACGAAGGACGGCATCATCATCATCGACACGATCTTCGAGTACTCCATCGACAGTCAGGTCGTGGGCGGCCTTCGGTCGTTCGGCCTCGATCCCGCCACGATCAAGTACGCCATCGTCAGCCACGGACACCGCGACCATTCGGGAGGGGCGAAGTATCTGCAGGATGCCTTCAAGACGCGGGTGCTGCTGTCGGCGGCGGACTGGGACATGCTGGCCGCCAACACCCGCGACCCGGCGAAACCCGTTCGCGACCTGGTGATCACCGACGGGCAGGCGCTGACGCTCGGCGGGACGACGCTGACG
>JALDXK010000762.1:0-2727 GCA_032155105.1 Acidobacteriota bacterium | reverse complement strand
TCGATCGGGAACTACGTGTCGCCGGAGGCTCGGCCCGAGGAGATGCTCGTCGATGACTCCGCGAGCACGACGGTCCGCCAGCTCGGCGACGCGCTCACGGAGGTGGAGGTCCACGGCCACTTCTTCGGGCGATGCTCGCTCGCGCTCGTGCTGCACGGGACGGATCCGCGCGCGCTGCAGCACCAGACCGCTGAGGCGATGAAGGCGATGGCGGTCCACGACGGCAGCCTCTTCGAGGAAACCTACAACCTCCTCAACGCTTGGCTAAGCATTGTCCCAGGAAACGGGGCGCACAATCTTCGGCGCCTCGCGCTGCTCGAAACGAACCTGGCGGACCTGAGCTTCCTCTTCACGCTCGATCACGGCGACGCCGTCAGCCCGCACCTTGGACAGGAGGCCCTGGCGGTGTTCGAGACACCGCACCGGACGCCCTACGCTTTCAATCTGCACGTGCAGGACGTCGGCCACACCTTAGTGCTCGGCGCCACGGGGAGCGGAAAGAGTTTCCTGCTGAACTTCCTGATCACGCACGCACAGAAGTACGCACCTCAGACCGTCGTGCTGGACGTCGGGCATAGCTACCGGAAGCTGGCCACGCTGCTTGGCGGGCGCTATCTGGAACTCGGTCTCAGGCAGCACGGCGTCACGATCAACCCCTTCGCGCTCGATCCAACGCCAGAGAACCTGCACTTCCTGCACGCGTTCGTCCGTGTGCTGCTGGAAGGTGACGAGGGGTATCGGATCAGCGACTTGGAGGACCGGGAAATCTACGAAGCCGTTGAGAACCTGTACGTCCTTGACCACACGCAGCGTCGGCTCTTCACCCTGGCCAATCTGCTCCCGCGCGCTCTGGCGGCGCGGCTGCACAAGTGGATAGGCGAAGGTCGGTACGCCAGCCTCTTCGACAACGTGGAGGACACGCTCACGGTCGAGCGTCTGCAGGTGTTCGATTTCGAGGCGATGCGCGCGTACCCGGCCCTCCTCGAACCGCTGCTGTTTTACGTCCTGCACCGGGTCATAGCCCGCATCCAGGACCCCGCGGAGGCGTCGGCGCTCAAGGTGTGCGTGATGGACGAGGCGTGGCGCTTCATCCAGCATCCCACGCTGCGCGCCTACGTCCAGGAGGGTCTCAAGACGTGGCGGAAGCGCAACGCCGCGATGATCCTGGCCACGCAGACGGTCGAGGACTTCGCCTCGGCCGACCTGTTGCGGACCATCGTCGAAAGCTGCCCGACCAAGCTCCTTCTGGCCAACCCGGCGCTAGATCGCCGGCACTACGCAGAGCTGTTTCAGTTGAACGAAATGGAACTCGATTTGCTGGCCGGCCTCATCCCGCGTCAGCAGAT
Organism: Acidobacteriota bacterium; assembly: GCA_032155105.1. GTDB lineage: Bacteria > Acidobacteriota > Vicinamibacteria > Vicinamibacterales > UBA2999 > 12-FULL-67-14b. The sequence goes on along the minus strand of JALDXK010000762.1, from coordinate 1,381 downwards.
CCTGCTCAAACGTCCGGACCTTGCCAAAGTCCTCACTCTTGCTGTGGATCCGAAGAGCTACTGGATCTACACCAATACTCCCATCGACAACGCACGGGTCGCCGAGACGTTCCGCGAGTACGGCTTCGAGGCGGGATTGAACCGTCTCGTGGCGTCTGCGTGATTCATGGGAGGTGACATATGCCGCGTCATGTCGTCGGTCTCGTTGTCGTGTTGGCGTTCGTGGGAGCGCCGTCAGTGTCGGTCTCGGTGCGCGCCCAGACGACCGGCATCCGGGAGGTATCCGCGTCGGCGCGCAGCCTGATCACCCTCCAGACGCGCCTGCGGTACACGACGATGATCGTGCTGCCGGAAGGCGAGGAGATTCTCGACATCATCTGCGGCGACAAGGACTTCTGGGTCATCACATCAACCCAGAACATCGCGCACGTGAAGCCGGCGAAGGAAGGAGCCGCCACCAACCTGAACCTGGTGACGGCCAGCGGCGAGGTGTACTCGTTCCTTCTGACTGAGAAGAACGGCGCGTCGATGCCGGATCTGAAGGTGTACGTGAACTCCGACCCAAACGCCCCGAAGGGGAAGCCAAAGTTCTACAGTGCTGCCCAGGTGGAAGCCATACAGTCGCAGCTCGAAGAAGCGCGAGCCGGCGTAGAGGCCGCAAACCGACGGGCCTCGGAATCGATCGCAACCTTCCAACAGGAGTATCCGGCGAAGCTCCAGTTTTCGTACGGCTCACCGAAGTACGAGCGGCCGTTCCTTGTTCGATCGATTTGGCACGACGGGCGGTTCACCTACATCAAGGCCGACGCCACAGAACTGCCCGCGCTGTATGAGATGAAGGACGGGAAGCCGGCACTCGTCAACTTTCAGGTGCATCAGGGCACTTACGTCGTGCCGAAGGTCGTCGACAACGGCTATCTGGCGCTCGGCAAGGAACGATTCACGTTCACGCAGCAGGGGCGGTGACTTATGGAAGACACGCCCCCCGTCGCGGCACAACCAGCGAGTGTTCCAGCTGCGGCACCAGCAGTGACGGACCGACGGCCATCACCGCGCGGAGTGTTGCCGCGCGGCGTGCAGACGTGGCTGCTGGCAGGACTCGCGGCGTTCATGCTGCTAATCATGTTCGTCGTCGGTCGGCCCGAGGCGCCTGCACGACCTGCTCCTGCTGCCTCGCCTGCCATGGCGCCTACTGCCGATCGCGTCCGCGACTATCAGGACCGTCTGCGAGCACTCGAGGCACAGACCCTGTCGCAACTGGCCGAGCAACAGACGGCACCGGTTGTCGACCCTCGAGCGTACAGCGAGCCGTCCGCGCCGCCTCCTGCGGACCCGATCGCACAGGAGAGGCGCCGCCGCGAATACGAGAGTCTGTTTGCCA
>JALDXK010000761.1:0-2749 GCA_032155105.1 Acidobacteriota bacterium | reverse complement strand
CCCCCCCGTCGGATATTCCGCGCGAAACCCTTGATGCCGCAATCGCGCGGCTCGATCCTGTTGTCCGTGAAGTCGTTGGTGGGATCGCCTACACTGATCGCATCCTGATCGCGTTACGCCGCCTCGAACGCCGGCCGCTCGTCGCCGCCGCACTATGGGCGGCCTACTTTCTCCTCCCGAATGATGCCGGGGGCATGGTCAACGGCATTCCCATTGGTCCGATCGAAACCGCGGCGCTCCTGATGCTGGCATGGTTGCTGGCCCGCGGCATCGCGCTGCCGGGCGGCATCGCCATCGGCATCCTGCTCGCGCTGACGTGGTCTGCGGCGGTGGGCATCCCGGGATCGGGCGGCTTCCGGGCCCGCTATTACGCCAACGACACCGCGTCGGGCGCACATGAGCGCAGCACGGATTTTCGTGACGCCGCGTTCACGCGCATTGACGAGCGAATCGATTACGTGCCTGGACGCAGCGACTTTCCGCTGATGTTTTTCAACGACAACAGCCGGTTCAACTTCTACCTTCCTGATCAGCCGCAACGACACCTCCTGGGATTCTCAGTTCGGTGGAGCGGGCATTGGTGGAGCGACGGCGGGGCACGTGAGGTGTATCTCGACGCCCCCGATGCGCATGCGCAGATCGCCGTGGATGGTGTCGCGCTGCTCGAAGTGGCGCCCCTGGCAGGTGTGCTGACGCGGACGATCGAACTCACGCCCGGATGGCATCGTCTCGACGTGGTCTTTCGCGCACCGTACGGATCATCGCGACGTTTTGGCGCCGGCGAAGTTCGGGCCGCCACACCGATCCCCTTCGACGAGGCGACGATCGTGTCGCGGCCAATGCCCGACTGGCAGTTTCATGCCTATCGGGTGCTCCGAGTGGTCAAGTCAACACTCGATATGGCTGTGATGCTGTGGCTGGCCTGGCTGTTCGTGAAAGACGTAATCCGCGCCGCACGTGAAGCTGCGATGGCACCAGCGAAGAGGGGCCTACGCGCTGGACTTGCGACGCTGGCGATAGCCGGCGCGCTCGAATCGATGCGGTTTGCCTGGCCGTGGTCCGGGCGCCTGCTCGTGATGGTGGGCGGCGACGACCCGATGACCTACGAAGGATACGCGCGCGACATCCTGGCGAACGGCATCTTGATGAGCGGCGGCCTGCCGGCCGGCCAGGGCGAGCCGTTTTATTACCAGGCGTTCTATCCCTATTTCCTGGCGGCCGTGCACATGGTGTTCGGCGAAGGGATGTTTGGTGTCCTGTTCGTCCAGCGGGCGCTCGGCGTCGCGCTCGCGGCGCTGCTGGCATTGATTGCCGTCCGCCTGGCCGGCGCGAGAGTGTGGCCGGCCGCACTCGCCTGTGCCGCGCTCTTCACGTGGTGGAAGTTCTTTCCGATTGCCGCCGACCTCCTCAGTGAATCGCTGTACATCCCGTTCCTAGCTGCCGCCACGCTGAGTGTCATCGCCACGGTGCAACGGCCATCGATGCGCCGCTCGGCCGTCACGGGCCTCGTACTCGGCATGGCAACCATCACGCGCTCGACCGCATTGCTGGGGTGGCCTGCGGTGTTCCTGGCGACGTGGACCGCGTGGCGCCGGTTGGCGAACCGCCGACAACTGATCACAGTGCTATTCGGTTGCGCCACCGTGGTGTTCTCGCTCATCGCGATTCGCAACTGGATTGTGGCGGGCCGGTTTACGCCGGCCTCGACGGAATTTGGCGTCACGCTACTGGGCGGCAACATCCCGCCTGATGACCTCACCATCGAGGGCAGCCCCCGTCGCGCGGTGTATCAGCGGTTGCGCATGGAAGAAGCGACGGCCCGTGTCCTCGAATATGCCATCACGGCGCCGATGGCATTTACGGACAACCTGGGCCGGAAGGCCCTGTTCGCACTTGGATTTTATGAACCGTACGCCGAGGGATGGGGCACCTCACCGGTCTATGTTCTGGTGTGGACCTCGGCGATCGCAGGGCTTGTGATGGCCAGCCGGCCAGGCGTGCCGTTCATGGTCACCGCGCTACCCGCGGCGATTGCGTTGTCGCAGTTTGTGGCTGTCGTCCTCATCTATCCAAAGGGCGAACGATTGATCCTTCCCATTCATACTCTGCTCGTGCCGTACTCGGCGGTGGCGGCAACCGCGGTGCTGGAGCGGCTGCGACGGCTGTGGGGGAGGCGGGACTGAAGTCCCGCCCCAACGGCTGTCCAAAGCGGGGCGCCGCTACGGACACGTATCGGCGACGTTGCCTTGAAACGAATCGTCCTTGAAGGTATTGCCGGCGGTCGGGCCCTTGATGCCGCAACCGTTCGTTTCGATCCTGTTGTCTTTGAAGTCGTTCCCCGTGGCCGACCCGGTGGCCGTCACGAGGAATTCGATGCCGGCGACGTTCGAACGGCCTCTACGTCATCCCGCCGCTGGGCGGCACGTCGCGCCGCATCGCCGCGGGCCAGTATCTCGGCAGCTGGTCGCCGGATGGTTCAACCATCGCCGTGCCGAATTACATTGGCGGCTCGATCCAGTTCGTCGGCATGGATGGCCGCGTACGACGGACCGTCACGCTGCAAGGTGCCCACTGGTCGATCGGCGACATCGACTGGTCACCGTTCAACGGCTTGTTGACGCTGGTCAGCAGCGACTATCAGCACCGCCACACGATCTGGACCGTGCACCCCGATGGCTCCGATCAGCGCCGGCTATTGACGCACCATGCCGATGTCAACGGACGTTAACCACGGAAATCACGGAGACAC
>JALDXK010000760.1:0-2750 GCA_032155105.1 Acidobacteriota bacterium | reverse complement strand
GTTCAAGACGGGGGTTCAACACGGGTTCAACACAAAGGTTACCGCACGAAAGTTCGCTGGCACCGTTCGATCGCCGCGATCGACCGTTCGCCCCCGCGAGGGCTCCCACAGGCACGCGATTCGCGTATAAGGAGACAGGCCGATGGTCCTGATTAGCCTCGTCTTCCTGTTCGTCTACCTGTTCGGCGCCTACGCCTACGGCGCCGCCACGGTATACAGCGTCCGCAAGATCAGCGCGGTATGGGCCGGGCCTTACCGCAATCTCGCCGGCGGCAACCGTCCAATCGATCGGCCCAGCCTCGCGTTGTTCGCCATCAGCACGACCTGGTTCGTGCTGCACACGCTCGTCGAGTTCCGCAACCTGACCGGCGACTCGCAGCGCGACGACCTCATCGATCTCGCCACGCTCATCGTCTTCCTGTTCCCCCCGGTGATCATGCACACCGTGTTCAACGAGGCGCAGTGCGAGGGCGAGCCGGCGCCAGCGCCGATCTTCCGGCGCCTGCTGAACGCGATGTACGTGATCGCGCCGACGCTGGGCGTCCTGACGGTCGCGGCGATCTTCCGAGTGATCCCGCGACCCGACGATTTCGGGCCGTGGATCGGTGGCGCCATCGGGGGGCTGTTCACGTTGACCAGCATCTATTCGACGGTCTTGATGCTGCGGCGCCGCCAGCGCACCAGCTCCGCCGATCAGCTGCGCCTGCGCAACGTGATGATCTTCCTGTTCATCGGTTTGAGCGGCGTGTTCATCGCGCTGATCTTCATGCGCGAGCAGGTGCTGCTGATCACGATTCTCGGCCACGTCACGCGCAGCTCGCCGATCTACTTCCTCGTCGCCTCGGTGTATTTCGAGAACCGCTTCGAGTTCTACGATCTCGTCGTCAAGCGCGCCCTGCTGATCCTGCTCACCATCGTCGTGCTCGGCCTCTACCTGGCGCTGGTGCTGCCGTCGCTCGAGCTGCTGCCGGTGGGCGCGGCGCGGCCGTGGCTGTTCGCCGTGGCGCTGGCGCCGATCGCGTTCTTCATGCCGGTGCTGGTGGCACGGGTCGAACGGTGGCTCGATCGCATGTGGCTCGGCCGCGAGTTCACGCCGGTGGATGCCGTCAAGCAGGTGCTGGCCGCGATGCAGTCGGCGATCGACGAGGTGACGCTGATCAAGTCGACGGAGGCGCGCCTCAGCGAGATCTTTGGCGCACCGATCGCGGTGCTGCTCGGCCACGAGCCGGCCGGCAACTCGATCGCCGAGGTTGACGCGGTGACGCCGGTATCGAAGCAGCCGGTACGAATCGCGGTGCTCAGCGCGCCGGGCACCCGCCGGATCCTCAGCGAGGACCTGGCACTGTTGCGGTCGCTCGGCGGCGTCTTCGCATTCATGCTCGACAACGTCCGGCTGCAGCGCCGAAGGCAGGAGCAGGACCAACTCGCGCACGAACTGCGGCTGCAGTCGAGCCGGTCGGAGCTGAAGGCGCTGCGCGCGCAGATCAACCCGCACTTTTTATTCAACGCCCTGAACGCGATCGCGTCGCTGATTCACACCGACCCGGGCCGTGCCGACGAGGTGGTCGAGCAGCTCGCCGAGGTGTTTCGCTACACGCTGCGCCGCTCGGATTCGGAGTGGGCGCCGCTCGACCAGGAGTTGACCTTCGCACGCGCCTATCTCGACGTCGAGCAGGCGCGCTTCGGTCAACGACTGACCTTTACGATCGATTCCGATCACACCGCGCCGGCGCCGCAGATTCCGTCGATGCTGCTGCAGACGCTGCTCGAGAACGCGGTGAAGCACGGCGTGTCGCAGGCGCGCGAGCCGGGCCGCATCGACGTGATCGTGCGCACCAATGCCGAGCAGGTGACGCTCGAGGTGCGGAATACCGGGCCGGCCCATTCGACTCTCGACAGCGGTGCCAGGGACCCCGCTGTCGCTCGCTCAGGGCGCTCCCATTCGACTCACGACCGCGAAAACGCGGTCGTTCGCTCAGGGCAGTCAGGGCAGGCGGGGCAGGGTGAAGGCTTTGGCCTGCACAGCGTCCGCGAACGCCTCAAAGGACACTTCGGCGAGCGCGCCTCGTTCCGGCTGACGCGCGATGAAACCGCGGGCGTCACCGTGGCGCACGTGTCGATGCCGGCGGTGAAGGTGGCGGCGTGATCCGTGCCGTCCTGGTGGACGACGAGCCGCCGGCGCGCGTGCGGATGAAGCAGTTGCTCGCCGCCGCCGGCGACGTCACCGTCGTCGGCGAAGCCGGCAGCGCCGTCGAAGCGCGCGAGGTCATTCGCACCACGCGCCCCGATCTCCTGTTCCTCGATGTCGAGATGCCGGAAGTCCGCGGCACCGCGCTGGCGGCTTCCCTGCCCGAGCCCCGCCCATTCATCGTCTTTGCGACGGCGTTCGATCAGTACGCCCTCGACGCGATCGCGGTGGACGCCACGGACTACCTGCTGAAGCCGGTGTCGCGCGCCAAACTGGCCGCCACGCTCGAGCGGGTGCGCGCCAGGCTCGCGCGGCAATCCGTGGACCGCGACATCGTCGCCGCCTCCAACGTGCAGGCGCACATGTGGCCTGCATCGCTGCCGCACATTCCCGGCTTCGAGTGCGCGGCGGCCTCGTTGCCCGCGCGCGGCGTGGGCGGAGATTTTTACGACCTCTTCGCAACTGGCGAATCGTCGTGGGCGCTGCTCCTCGGCGATGCCTCCGGGAAGGGTGTGGCCGCGGGCCTCGTCGCGTCTGCGGTGCAGGCGCGCGTGCACACCGC
>JALDXK010000759.1:0-2752 GCA_032155105.1 Acidobacteriota bacterium | reverse complement strand
CCACAACTTGCGCGCCGTCAATGGTTTACAGAAACGGTGCTAATTGGGTTCGAATCCCTGCCTCACCGCCAATTAAGTTGTTCTAGCGACTCCACACTTAGCTAGCTCGCCACGGTCATCACCACGCATAAATCGGATAGGGATTTGCCCTGCTGACCCAGGGCCGCGAGTCGCCTGCGGCGATCGCGCGGATGTTGTCGCGCTGTTCCGGCGGCCACCGGCCCCCTTTGGGTGTGTTGTACGTCGGGAAATCAAGAACCGGCTGAAAGTACTGTTCGAGAATCAGGTTCTCCTTCCACTGCGTCAGGGGATCGTTGCTCGCTTCGTTCCGGGCCTGGATGTGCCACATCCCTTCGGACATGTACTGATCCTCCCGCGAATAGCGCCGCAAGGTCGTCAGCGGTTCTGTCCGCCAGCGTTGTGCGCGATCGGCCGCATTCGCGAGCAACTCGCTCGCGGTGTAACGCGAGCGGAAAGCTCCAATGGCCGGATCACGCACGTCGTGACCGACATGAACGAGATAGAAGAAGGTCGCGAACAGGAGAGTTGTCGCGCCGAGCATCACGAGCAATTCTCGCCGGCTCGAACGATAGTGTTGAACATGGCGATCTCGTTGTTGCAGCGCGGCAGCAAACGCCAGGCCGCACATGATCGCAACACTGTTCAACAGCACATCACGCCACTCTCCAACCCGGATCGGCACGAACCACTGAATACCTTCGTCCAACATTCCGACCATGAAGACGGCGAGGAACGCGAGCAGAAGAGCAGCCGCCGCGCTTCGATCGCGCCAGACGCGGTAATAGAGCAGCACCAGGAATCCGTACTCCGCGAAGTGAAACCGCTCGACGGCATCGACATTCGCGTTTCCCGTAGTCGTCGCCAGCGAGTACAGCGCGCCGGCCGCGATCGCCGCTCCGATGAGGCCAAAGCGCAGCACCCGTTCCTCGCGGACCGTGGCCAGGGCATACAGGACGCCGGCCACGATCGCCGCAACGACGAACGCGCCGAGGATCAGTCGATACTGGCCGGGAAACGCCGCTTGTATGGCGCCGCGGATCTGCCCGATCGCTGGCGCGCTGGCGAGCACGACAAAGGAGACGCCGAGTGCCAGCGCCAAGCGTCGAGCGGCAGATGGCTGCATCAGGCGGGGCGACGCTGCCGACGCTGTTTGGCCGATGTCGAACGAATGACCACCGGACCGCCGCCGGTGCGTGCGAACGGGACGCGATTGCGAGCGATGGCCTCGTCCATCAGGCGCGCGACCGCCGGCCGGGCGATGGTGGACGCGCCCTCCAGGTGGATCCATCGCGCGTTGGCAGACCCCCGCAATAATTTCTCGGGATCCGGCAATCCTTTGCCCTGGTTGAAGTAGAGCTTCACGCCGTCCGCGCTCCCGCGGATTGCAAGAACGCCCTCGTATCCGCGTTCGCTTGGTGAATAGCTGATGACAAACCAGTCGCGATACTCGTACACCACCTCATGGGCTGAGGGCAGACGCGTTCGTAGCCATCGTCGCACGGCGCCGATCAGCCTTTGATTCCCGGGCGCGAACTTGGCGATGAGCCTGCGCAACTCGGCTTCTGCCGATCGTCGCGCGGCCGCAGACTGGGTGCTCATGCAGGGTAAGAGTGTACCGAAATGGGTGCGTGCGGAAGCGCCGCTCGCATATCCCCAGAACGCGTCTCAGCCATCTGGCTTTTTCCCTGCGAGGGACGCGGAAGTGAACGCGCGCACTGCCGCCATGCGTACCCGCTCCAATGCGTGTGTGCTCAGGATGCGCATGACCGAGCTTCGATCGCTATCGTTCGCGCCGGCCAGTCCTGCGAGGGACGAGACTGCCTCCGGCCTGCAGGCGAAGGTGCCATCGTCGATTCTGTCGAGCACGCCCGCGCCCACCAGGTGTTCGAGCGCTTCACCGATTGCCGGTTCCGGCATTCGCAGCTCACCGGCGATGCTTGCGAGCGTGCGTCGTCCGGTGGGTGCGCCGGCAAACAGGAGCACGACCTCGAGATGTTCGAAGGTCTCGATTTTGTCTGCCAGGAATCTACGTAACACCGGCGAGATTGGATTTGTATCAGATGACACGATAGATGCGACCGCCCTTGAAGCTCGCCCGAAACGGTCCGTTGTGCTTGCCGTCAACAATCGCAATGTATTCGAGCTCGTAGCCGTCGATGATACGAAGGACATGGACGTCCGCAACCCGGTCATTTCCCAGCAGGGCCCGATGCAATCCTGCCAGTTCAATGCAGGTCCGGCCCTGGATGATCGCCTCCGGATGCCAGGTGTTCCTGAACGCCTGCTCCCAACGCGCTTCATCGCCTGATTTGAGAACCCGAAAGTATTCGGCGAGCGTTCTGGCGTTTTGGTGAGGCGGCGGGGTTGTGGCTTTGCGGTCCACTGTCACACTCCTTGGCTTCTTGAACGTGGGTGGCGGCGGGCGGCGCCGGATGATGTGGCGTGACGCAGCCTGAGCGGGCGGGCGAACAAGGCCAAGCTGGCGATGACAATCAGCAGGGCACCGTACTGAGCCACCGTCAGGCCAAAGGCGACACGCGATTCCACCCGAAGGAATTCGATGCCGAAACGGATGACGCCGGCCAGCAAGAGATATCGGCCCACGACAATTCGACTTGGCACGCCGGCGCGCCGCCATCGGATGAGCAGCCACGCGAGCGGTGCCAGGAGCGCTGCTTCATAGAGTTGCGTCGGATGAACCGGGACGAGGGTTGGCGGGAGACCCTGTGGG
>JALDXK010000758.1:0-2759 GCA_032155105.1 Acidobacteriota bacterium | reverse complement strand
CTCATCGGTGGTGAGCACGTCGACATTGGCCACACTGCGGTCGTCGTACACGCGCCACAGAGTCTTGGCGCCCGGGTTGAGCACCTTGGCGGGTGAGTCCGACCGTTTGATCGCCGGGATCCATCGACCGTGGTCGTCGACGGAATGCTGTTCAACGGCATGTCCACCAACGTCGTCACGCCGCCGGCCGCCGCCGCGCGCGTGGCGGTCTCGAAACCCTCCCACTCGGTGCGGCCCGGCTCGTTGATGTGGACGTGGGTGTCGACGAGACCGGGCATCACGATCGCGTCGCCCGCGTCAAGGTCCTCGGCCATCGACGCCGAATCGCGATCGGCAAAGGCGGAGCGGTCGCCGCTCACCACCGAGCTGATCATCCCGTTGTCGATGTGCACGGTCGCGGGCCCGATGCCGCCCGGCAGCACCACGCGATCGCCGCGAATGATCCACGACGACATGGTGATCAGCGCGACAGCGTGGCCGTGATCAAGCCGTACGGCTCTTCGGTGGCGACGAAGATCTCGTTCGTGTTCGTCATGCCGAAGCGCGTGAGATCGACTGGCAGGTGATGCCGGTTCGGCATTTCTAGCGTGATGCTCGACACCGCGTCGATGGTGTCGAGGACGAGTTGCCCCATCGCGTAGAGCGTGTGCTGCACCGACAGGCTGTGGTGCTCGGCGAACGCTTCGAGCAGCGCCGTCCGCACGCCGCGAAACGCCGCGCCAAACTCGAGGTCGCTGTCACCGTAGGTCCATGTGGACGTCAGCGAGGTGGCGAGGAGGCGATCGTGCGTCTCCGGCAGCGTGGTGAACTCGTCTCGCGGGAAACCGGCAAAGGCCGAGTGAGACGACTTCATGATGAGGAGGTCGCTGATGCCGGCGGTGATGGCGCATCCGGCGCGATCGGTGACGACGCGCGAGGTGCGGTGCTCCGGTCCGCGCCGGACGAAGGCCTGCCCGTGTTCGCGATTGCCAACCGTGATGCGGCCCCAGGCGTGATCGACCAGGTCGATAGTGACGCGTCTCAGCTGCGGGTTGCGGGCCATGAAATGATCGCCGAGAACCCGGCCGAACGCTTCCGGTTCGCCGACGCCCTCGCGCGCCGCCAGCGCGTAGACGGTGTTCTTCATCGTGTCGGTCGGCAGTACGTGCGCGTTGTCGCCGACCGTATAGGATGTGTCGTAGTCGCCCTCGAAGGCGACGGCCACCGTCAGGTCGTGCAAGTCGTGACGGTCGCCGCGGCGCGACACCTGTACGAGGCGAATGCGGGACTTGCCGTACGAGGTCTTCGACAGGGCCGCCTGAGTGGGCATTGAGGGCATTGAGGACTCCCGATGGCAACAGGGCCTGAGTTTATCAACCTGACGGATCTTGCGTCAGCGCGCGTCGGCGCCCGGGCGATTGCGGCCAACGACGACTTCTTCGCGCCGAAGTCCAACCTCCTCAAGCCGGGAGCGGCCGTGTTCATCCCGGACAAGTACACGACGAGAGGCAAATGGATGGACGGCTGGGAATCGCGCCGCCGCCGCGTGCCCGGCCACGACTGGTGCATCGTCGCGCTCGGCATGCGCGGCGTGGTGCACGGCGTCAACGTCGATACCAGCCACTTCACCGGTAACTACCCGTCGCATTGCTCGATCGAAGCCGTCGACATGCCTGCCCACCGTAGCCCGAAGAGCGGAGGTGGGGCTCGCGGGCCGGCGCGATCGCAGTACGCGGCGCCCGGCGCGCCATGGACGACCCTGCTCGAGAAGACGGCACTGCGCGGGAACGGCGACAACTTGATTCCGATCTCCGATCGCCGTCCGTGGACCCACCTGCGCTTGAGTATCTATCCCGATGGCGGCGTTGCGCGGCTGCGCGTCTACGGCGAAGTGTCGGTGGACTGGAGGGGCGTGGCGTCTGGGAGCCGCGCCGTTGACCTCGCCTCGGTGACCAACGGCGGGCTGTTTCTCGACGCGAGCGATACCCACTACGGCACCCGGGGCGCGCTGATCATGCCGGACCGCGCGAAGAACATGGGCGACGGATGGGAAACCAAGCGCCGCCGGGGTCCCGGATACGATTGGGCCATCGTGCGCCTCGGCGCGACCGGTATTGTCTCGAAGGTCGAGATCGACACGAATCATTACAAGGGCAACTATCCCGATCGCGCCTCGCTCGAGGGCTGCCTGGCGCCTGGCGCGTCAGCGGACCAACTCCGCAGCGCGTCGTGGTCACTGATCCTGCCGGAGACCAGGTTGTCGGCACACAAGAGGCACTTCTATTCAGGAAAGCAGTTGCGGCCGGTGGGAGCCGTGTCGCACGTGCGCCTGAACATCTTTCCGGACGGCGGCGTGAGCCGCTTGCGCATCCATGGCACGCCCGCACGAACTTGACGCCGCCACCGATGCCGACGCCCGCGCCCTCCTCACGCGTGCGTGTGGATCCTCGCGCTGGGTCGAGCGGATGATGGCGCGACGGCCGTTTGGTACCGACGCGCGGCTCCTCAGGACGGCGCGCATCGAGTGGTTCGGGTTGACTGAAGCGGACTGGCTCGAAGCGTTCGCGCATCATCCGCGCATCGGCGATCGCGCAGCGCTGGCCGCGCGGTTTCCAGCCACTCACGATCTGTCGGCGGAGGAGCAGTCGGGAATCGCCAGCGCGCACGAGGACGTGTTGACCGCGCTGGCCGAGGCGAACCAGGTTTATCTCGATCGCTTCGGATTCATCTTCATCGTGTGCGCGACGGGGAAGACCGCTGAAGAGATGCTGGCGCTGCTC
>JALDXK010000757.1:0-2760 GCA_032155105.1 Acidobacteriota bacterium | reverse complement strand
CGCCTCATGCGCGGCGGCCGGATCGGCACCAAGGATTTCGTCTCGTAGCTAGCAGGAAGTCAGGAGAAACGAGTCAAACGAAGGCTCGAACGCCCTCAAGGCGGCACAGCAGGTGGCAAAATCCAGATGTCATCATAGCACACTTCGGCGCACGGGCTTCAGGTGTGCCCACGATGAGGAGCGCGACCTCGCCGGATGCTCAGCGATGCAGCGCGACCATGTCGCCGACCATGACGGCGTCGGTGGCCTTCTCGACCCGGATCGTGGCGGAGTCGGGACGCACCGCGATGATCACGCCGGCGCCAATGCTCAACGGCTCCCCTTCGGTCCCCGCCGGGCGGCGGAAGATCGTCAGCTGCTGGCCGCGTTGCACACCCTGCATGATGCCGCGGTCGATCACCATCATCTGTCCGCCGCCGGCCGCCAGCGAGCCGTGCTCGCCGATCGTGATCTTCGCCGGTTCGTCAAAACGCGGCGCACCTGCCGACACCGAGAAGAACGCGGGCTGCGTCACGAAGCGCTCCACTGCATCGCCCGCGAAGATTTCTCCGCACGCATACACGACAAAGCCCACCGACGAATCGCGGCCCAGTTCCAGGATCTGGATCAGCCCGGCTGTCTGCTCGCCAAACGTCTGGAGCTTCTTCGGCGCGTAGCGATCGCCGGTGTGAAAACGCCGCCTGATCACGAGGTTGTCGCCGACCGCCACGCCCTGCTTCTCGCCCGCGTCGATGCGGAGATGATCGCCAGGGCCGAGCAGCTGCCGTCCCGAATCACGATGCGAGACGACGCGGCCGACGGCGAGGCTGTAATCAGGGGGCTGACGTGGACCGCAGACCGAAGCGAGGATTTCCTTGTCGACCGGCTTGACGCGCGGACGCGGCGGCGAGGGCGGCGATGCTGGCGCCGGTGGCGGCGGCGGGGCAACGGGCGCCGGCGCCTTCACTTCGACGGTCTCGCTCAGCGCCGCGAGCGGCAGTAACTGATCGAGGACCACGGTCTGGCCGGCGCCGAGTGCCACGCGGCTCACCCGTCGCGTTTCGAATCCCGACAGCGCGAACGTAATGGCGTAATCGCCGGGCACGACCCACGCCGTAAGGTACCGACCAGAGCCATCGGTGACGACCGATGCGGGAGCGACCGCGGCCCCGCTCAACGTGACGGTGACCCCGGGCAGCGCGCCGCCTGACGCGTCGGTCACCGTGCCCATGGCGCGGGATTGTTCGGACTGCGCCGCGGCAGTCGTCACGGGCACGAGAAACGCCAACGCGAGGCACAGCGGCGAGAGCAGTCGGAACGTCATAGGTCCTCGGTGTTCTACACATATCGGCAGGACCATGCATCCCCTTTACTCGCCGCCTCACCTGCGCCAGCGGGCGTAAGGGCGATACCATCTGCGGATCACGGATGACCAGATTCAGCGAAAAAATGATTCGAATCACCGATGCGATTGCGCTCGATGAACGCGACATCGAAGAGCGCTTTGTCAGGGCGTCTGGCCCCGGCGGGCAGAACGTCAACAAGGTGGCTACGGCCGTCGAGCTGCGTTTCAACGTCGCCGCGTCGGCGCTGCCGCCGGACGTCAAGGAGCGCGTGAGGAAGCTGGCCGGCACGCGTATGGGTGCCGATGGCATCCTGCTAATCGACAGCCGCGAATACCGGCTGCAGTCGCAGAATCGTGTGGCTGCGCGGGCGCGTCTCGCCGAGCTGATTCAGCGAGCCTTGGTGAAGCCGCGCCCGCGACGGGCCACGAAGCCGAAGGCGGGGGCACGCGAACGGCGCCTGGCCGTCAAGAAATTACGCGGCGGCATCAAGGCGTCACGGGGGCGCGGCCGAGACCACGACGACTGAGGGCGCGTCTACGGTGCGACGACCCGGATGACGCCATCGCCCTTGTTCAGCAGAAAAATCTGGTTGGCCGGGCCCTCGCTGATTCTCAAGTCGGCGCGCGTGGCGGGCTTCCTGCCCTGCTGCTGGTTCTTCGCCTGGATCACCTGCAGCACAGTCTTGAAGTCCCCTTCCGTGCCGATCACCACGCGACGGATCGCGTCCTGGCCCCCGGCCGGTAGTTTGTCGGCGCTGACGTAAAAGATCTCGCCGCTCGGCATGTCGGTGAAGATCAGGAGGTTGGCGAGCTGCGGGATCTCCTTCCCGCGATAGACGACGAGTCCGCTCGCCGCCGAATTGTTTTGCAGGAGCGGGTCGACCTGGCCCCACTCGGCAACCGGATAGGTGAGGCCCGGATCGCTGCGCGGCTTCTCGAGGCTCACCGCCTGGCGGCTGATGAAGCGATAGCTGCCTTCCCAGTCGTTCCATCCCAGGTTTGCGCCGGCAGTCACCGGGCTGATCTCCTCGATGATGTTCTGGCCGATGTCGGCGGTGAACATGGCGCCGTTGCGCGCGTCCCACGCAAAGCGCTGCGGGTTGCGCACGCCGATCGCGAACAGCTCCGGCAGCGCGTCCTTCATGCCCACGAACGGGTTGCCGGCGGGAATGCCGTACTTCTTGTTGCGGCCGTTGGTGCCCAGCGGATCGATGCGGAAGATCTTGCCGAAGGCCGACGCCAGGTTCTGCGAGAGGCGCATCGGATCGCCGCCGCTGCCACCGTCGGCGACGCCGACGTACAGCAACCCGAACTCCGGGCTACCGGGTTTCGCGAGCGGATGAAACGCCACATCGCCGGCGTTGTGGTTCGCGAAGGGCTGTCGCATGCGGAACAGTTCGCGCGGCGGTCCGCCATCGTACGCGGCCGCGGCCCGC
>JALDXK010000756.1:0-2784 GCA_032155105.1 Acidobacteriota bacterium | reverse complement strand
GAGAAGCAGCAGAAGAACCTCGCCAATGCGGTGGCGAAGATGCTGAAGAACTATCCGCCCAAGATCAAGAAGTAGCGCGTCACCATCGGACGCCTTTTTCGTGCGACGGTGATCCGGGCGCCCGCCCGGTCACCGCGCCCGACGCTTACTGCAGCGGTCCAACGCGCCGCACTTCATCGGCATAATCCAGAAGACGGATCCGGCCAGGCAGCATGAACTCGACCACCGGACTGTCGGTGGCGCCTTCCAGTAATTCCCCGAGCGCTGCGAATCGCGACGACCGCAGCTGGCGCTGCAGGTCGGCTTCTGTTCTCCACTTCTCGAAGTAGCGAATCACGGTCGGCTCGCCGAGCTCGGTCGTCAGCTGGCAGCCGTCGCAGCCGGGCTCGGCGCGGGTGTGCGGGAGCAACACCTGCAGTGCGGCGATGATTGGCTGCGATTGCTTGGAGGGCACGCGCCAGATCACCGACATGCTGACCGGACCAGTGGCGGTCATGGTTCAATCCTGTGAGTCACGATCTTGCTGTGGTCTTGCACTGCCCATGCCATCACCCGGCCAAGTCCGCCCGCACCCCCACGGGCAAAATCCACGCCGCGCCACTCCGCGGGATCGGAGGCACTCCGAGACGCCGGAGTGAAACGCGCCCAACCGCAGGTCAAGTCGCGCCGCGCGCATGGCATGCCCCATGCTCCTGCAACCAGGCCGAGCACCATGACACACGCACATCCTGGCCGCCGTGAGGCCGTCGCGGCCGCACTGCTCTGGGTGATCCGGGCGGTGGCCGCGCCGCCGACCGTCGCCCGGAAGGGCCCGCCCGAAGGCACCTTCAGCGATTCACACTTCCGCCTGACCAACTACGTGCACCGACCGACCCGGCGCGCTTCGATCCGATGATCATGGGTTTCAACGTCACATGAACCGCACCACGGAGGACCGATCATGATCAGTCAGGCAACCACTCGGCGGCTCGCGGCATTCGCGGTCATCGCCGCATTCGTCGTGTTCGCCTTCCCTGCGGCCGTCGCCCGGCAGGGCGGCAATCCGCAGGCCTCCGTCGACGCCGCCTATCAGAAGTTCAGGACCCTCCAGGAAGGCAAGAACGCGGATTACATTCCCGCGCTGGCCAAGGTCGATCCCAATCTCTTCGGCATCGCGCTGGTCACCGTGGACGGCAAGGTGTTCACCGCCGGCGACATCAAGACCGAGGTCTCGATCCAGTCGATCTCGAAGGTGTTCACCATGGCGCAGGTGATCCAGGAACAGGGGCTCGACTCGATCGAGAAACGCATCGGCGTGGACGCCACCGGCGCGCGCTTCAATTCGATCATCGCCATCGAGGGCGTGCGCAGCGTGGTCGGCAGCGGCGCACCGGAAATGAACGCGCTGGTCAACCCCGGGGCCATCTCCGCAACCAGCATGGTCACCGGCGGTTCCGCCGACGCGGTGTGGGGCAAGATCATCGGCATCCACAACGCCTTCGCCGGGCGCGAGCTGCGCGTGCTGCAGGACGTCTACAAGTCCGAGGCCGACACCAACCAGCGCAACCAGGCCATCGGCGCGCTGATGTTCGCCTACGGCTACATCAAGACCGACTGGCAGCGGGCCGTGGACCTCTACACGCGGCAGTGCTCGATCGGCGTCAACACCAAGGACCTCGCGACCATGGCCGCAACGTTGGCGTTCGGCGGCAAGAATCCCGTCACGGGCAAGCAGGTGATGGATCCGGCCAAGGTCCCCGGCGTGCTCGCGGTGATGGCCACCGCGGGCCTCTACGACGATTCGGGCAAGTGGCTCTATCACACCGGCCTCCCCGCCAAGAGCGGCGTTGGCGGCGGCCTCATCGCCGTCTCGCCTGGCAAGTTCGGGATCGCGGTGGTCTCGCCGCCGCTCGACGATGCCGGCAACAGCGTGCGCGCGCAGCGGGCGATCGCCGAGATCTCCAACGCGCTCGGCGGCAACCCGTTGTCGGCCACCCGATAGGCGGCACCGCCGCGGACTGGCTGCCCACCGTGCCGTGGATGATTCGCGGGTGGAGCGTGATCGCTTCAGCCGCGTTCGTGCTCGCGTTGGCCGCGCCCGCGCGCGGCCTACGCGGGCCTGTTTACACGGCCGGCTCAGAAAACCGACGTGGTGACGCTCAACAACGGCGACCGGATCACCGGCGAGGTCAAGAACCTCGATCGCGGCCGCATCGAGCTCAGCACCGACGACATCGGCACCATCTTCCTCGAGTGGGACAAGATCGCAACGTTGGTCTCGACGAGCCTGTTCGAGGTCGGCACCAGCGACGGGCGCCGGTTCGTGGGCAGCCTTGGGATCAGCCCAGGACGATCGCTCGTGGTGATCGCGGCGCTCGACACCGTGACCCTGCCGATTCTCGAGGTCACGTCGATCCGATCGCTCGGCCGCGGCTTCTGGAATCAGTTCGACGGCTCGCTCGATATCGGTTTCAGTTACACCAAGTCGAGCGAGATCGCACAACTGAACGTCAACAGCTCGACGGTGTTCCGTCGCCCGGCGTTCGAGGCGAGGCTGACCGGCTCCGGGACCTTGACTCACAGTGGAGATGATGAAGGGCGCGACGATCGCGGCACGCTCCAGGCGTCGTATTTCCGTTTTCGCGGCCCGCGGTTGTACGTCGGCGCCGGCGGCGGCGTGGAAACCAACGACAGCCTCGGCCTCGCCCTGCGCACCCAGGTCGGCTTCACCGCGGGCCTGCGCTGGGTCAACACCAACCGCGCACAGGTGTCCACCGGCGCCGGCCTCGCCGTCAACGACGAGCG
>JALDXK010000755.1:0-2785 GCA_032155105.1 Acidobacteriota bacterium | reverse complement strand
GCTCGACACCCTGAAGCTCTCGGGCGATGAGGCGACCGGCGTCGACCTCGTGCGGCGGGCCCTCGAGGAGCCGCTCCGGCAGATCGTCCAGAATGCGGGTCTCGAGGGCTCCATCGTCGTCGAGAAGGTCCGGAGCGCCAAGGACGTGGCCTACGGCTTCGACAACGTGTTTGCGTGGTTCGTGCCCGGCAAGAAGGGCGATCACGACCTCAAGTTCGGCGTCAACTATCTCTACTCGACGCTGCGCAACGAGGACTACGGCAACATGAACGGCACGTTCACGACCCCCTCCGACCTGGACTTCAACGCCGCCGACGCGCGCACCTATCCCGAGCGCCTGTCGATCCGCGTGTCGTCGCCGGTCGACTTCCTGATGAAGGGACATTTCATCGGGCTGTTCGCGCAGGACAAGTGGCGGATCAACCGGCTGACGCTCAGTCTCGGCGCCCGCTACGACATCGAGCGGCTGCCGACGCCAAACCAGGACAACCCGCAGTTCGAGGGCGATGGCGCCGGTTACCCGACCGACAGCAACAACCTGGCACCTCGGTTCGGCGTCACCTATGCCCTGGACGACGCCGGCCGGTCGGCGATCCGCGGCGGCGCCGGCCTGTTCTACCAGCGCACGTCGTACACGTTCCTGACCGGCATGTTCTCGGCCGGGCGCAATTCCAACTCGTTCACCGTGCTCTATCCGACCAACAACATCGATCCGGGTCCGAGGCGCGGCGAGATCCCGACCGACCCGCTGCTGCAGAACGGCCCGACGGTGAATCACGGTGCCATCGACGCCCAGTTTCCGCCGGGCACGCTGCAGCGCAATGTCGGCACGGTCAACTTCGACAACCCCGAGCGCAAGGTGGCGTATGCGCGCCAGTACAGCATTGGCTACGAGCGGCAGATCGGCGCCAACACGGGCATCGCATTCGACTTCATCCGCTCGGAGCAGCGCAATCAGTACATGTCGATGGATCTCAATCCGCCGCTGCGGGCCACACCCCTGGCCACGGGCCGCGTGACGCGCACCAACCCGCTGGTCGGCGAGGTCGGCGAGTTTGCCGCGCGCGTGCAAACGCCGATCAATGAAGGCTGGATCGACTACAGCACGTTCCAGGTGTCGGTCTCGCAGCGGCAGACCGCGGGCATCATGGGGCGTTTGTCCTACGCCTACTCGCGCGGCCGCGGCAACACCTCCACCGGCCAGAACGACCAGATCGTGTCGCAGTATCTCGGGGAGCTGCGCCTTGACGGCGAACAGATCGGGCCGACGAGCGTCGACCGGCCGCACATCCTCAGCTTCAGCGCGTCGTATGACGTGCCGCGCACGGGTGGTTTGAAGCTGAGCACCGTGCTCCAGGCTCGCAGCGGGACGCCGTTCTCGCTGATCGACTCCACGTTCGATGCGGACCAGAACGGCATCACCGCCAATGAGTATCTGCCGGCGGGATCGTATCGCGGCGTCGGCGAGGATCCGTACGAAGTCGAATACGACGGCGGCCGCAACGGTGCCCGCGGCCCCGGTTACATGAGCTGGGATGTCCGGGGCGGCTACCAGTTCAGGCTCGGCGGGGCCAGGACGCTCAACCTGTTCATGGACGTGTTCAACATCACCAACCACGCCAACTTTGCTAACCCCGGCGCCGATCGCCGGCAAGCGGCGACCTTCATGAACCTGACGGCGATGAGCTCGAGCGCGTTTACCCGGACGCTGCAGCTGACCGTCCGCTACGGCTTCTGAGATGGGTTGACGGGACCTAAGAAGAACGGGAGAGCAGGAGCCATCAACCCCGGCTCTCCCGTGTGTCTTCTTCCGCGGTTACCGCACTGGCGGCTCGGGACGCACTGTGAAGTCGAGCACGTACGGCGCGATGTGCGTGGCCGGGTCAACGAGCAGCGGATTGACGAGGGTGATGCGCGTCGGGATCGCGTTGGGATACTGGATCATGGCGGAGGGACCGCCGTGCTCCGGAACCGTGGTGATCGTTACCGTGCGCAGGGGCGACTGCTGCCCCTGCACCACAGCGGTGATCCAGCTGAGAAACTGATCGAAGAGGTTCAGGTCCGGTTTGGTTCCCGCCCGCGCCACCACGGTGAACGCCAAATCAGTGAATGAGAGAAAGCCCTGGACGCCGCCGTGACCGATGCCACCCTGATCGATGTAGGTCATGATTCGCTCACCGCCGCTCAGGCGGGAGAGCGCGGCGTGTGCAGACGCGGATTCCACCTTCAGCGTGGGTGACGGCATCGGCTCGAGGTCAATGAGAGAGTACGCCAGCTGGTGCAACCCGGCGTCGGTCAGGTGCATGGCGCCGGGAGTGATAGTGATTGACGCAGGCGTCACGATGCCGTCGGAGAATCCCGACAGCAGGCTGTCGTCCATCTGGATGTTCAGCGCGTCGCGATAATCCTTCCCGTTGCCCTCGGGCGCCTGGATCCGAACGGTCACACTCTTGCTCACGAACTGACCCTGCTCGACTTGCTGCCACCAGTTGCGGAGAAGCTCGGTGACCTGCGTCTTCGGCGGGAGCATCACCTTGAAGGCAGGGAACGTGGGTTGCCCGCTGGTAACTCCTCCAGTACCCCCGGAAGACGTGTTCACCGGGATGTCGATGCCGATGCGGGACACGCCAATGGCCCGGAAGGCTGGCATGCCCTGGATCTCGATTTCGAGGTTGCTGACGGAGACGACAGCTGTGTTTTCGTCCAAAACCGCGCCGCCTGCCTGTCCCGCCGGCCCCGCCGGGCCCGCAGGTCCCGCCGATCCCTGCGATCCGGTTGCACCCGC
>JALDXK010000754.1:0-2792 GCA_032155105.1 Acidobacteriota bacterium | reverse complement strand
TCGTCGTCTGCTGCTCGATGATGCTGGCCACAGCGCGGCTGCCGAAAATTCACCACGGCGGCAAGCTCGCCGACGCGTTCGTCGGCCTGCTCGGCGGCGTGATGGCACCGCTCAGCGGCTTCAGCGGGCTCGCCCCGGCACTGTGGTGCACGCTGCGCGGCTACAACAAGGACGAGCACCGCGCCGTGCTGCAGAATTTCAACTTGATCGTGCTGTCGGCAACGCTGGCCTCGAACGTGTTTACCGGCCGGGTTCGCTCGGAACAGTTCCCGCAAATGGCCGTGGTCGCCGGCGCGCTCGTGCTGCCGGCGATCTGGGGCTCGAAGATCTATGTTGGCATGAGCGCCGCGGCATTCAGGCAAACCGTGCTGTGGCTGCTGGTGCTGGCCGGCGCGGTGATGCTCACGTCGGCCCTGCGCACCATGCTCTAGCGCCGCGCAGTTAGGCGCCGGAGCTACTGCTCGTCGAGCTTCTGCACTCGTTCGGTGAGGCGCTGCAGATCGGTGAACGAGGACAATCGCTGAAGCGCTCGAGTGAGGAGCGCGAGTTCAGCAGTTGCTCTTGCCAGATTCGGATGGCGTGCACGTTCTCGTCGATCGCCGTCGATTCGACCGCACCGCGCACTCCAGCTGAAACATGTGGTGGCTGCCTGGTCACGTAGCTTGTCGAAGCAAGAACGGGGCCTACGGCTCGACAGCGATCCGGTAAGATGCGCGCCAATGGAGCCCCACCAATGCCCATCTTCGTCGCGCTGACTGCGCTGCTGTTGCTCACTGATCAGCAGGCGCCCCCTCCGGCGCCTGGTCCTGGCTCGCCTGCCACTGTCAAGTCCGGTGAAGCGCTCGTGGCCGCGCTACAGAAGGCCGTCGATCGCGGTGGAATGACGTCGGGCGCCATTTCCAACACCGACCAGTACCGCATCAACCTCGTGCGGCGTGTCAAGCCGGGCGCAGCACTCGCGCACGCGGGCAACACCGAGCTGCACTACATCACCGAAGGCGCCGGCACGATCGTCACCGGCGGCACCATTGTGCGGCCGGCAGGCGGTGGGAGCGCGACGATCGAGAACGGCAACACCCGCAGGGTCGTGAAGGGCGACGTGATCCTCGTTCCAGCCGACACGCCGCATTGGTACAAGGACGTCGAAGGTGCGATTACCTACCTGGAAGTGCGGTTCGTGGCGCCGACAGACAAGAAATAACGTCTAGCGGCGCCTTGCTGCTGGCTCCGAGAGGAAGCCCACCAGTTCCGCATTGATCTGCTCGGCGTGCGTCCACAGCACGCCGTGTCCGCCGGCCGGCAGCTCCACGAGCCTGGCGTTCTTGATCATCTTCGCCTGCCGCCGCGACGTGGCGTCGGGTGGCAGGATGCGATCCGCGTCGCCGTGTAAAATCAACGTCGGCACGGTGTTCTTCGGGTGGTTCTTACGGAAGTCTTCGACCCAACAGTCCACGCAGGCCACGGTACCAATGGCGGACGCCTGGACCGCGACGTTCCAGTTGTCTTCGAGCACGCGCTCGCTCACGAGCCTGCCGCCGGTGACGTCGTAGTTGTAGAAGTTTTTCAGGAACTCCATCAGGAATGCGGGGCGATCCTTGCGCAGCGCCGCCTTGATGTCGGCGAACACCTTCGCGTCTACGCCTTCTGGATTGTCGGCAGCCTTGACGAGATACGGTCCGAGCGTGCCGATCAGCACCGCCTTGCTGACGCGCGACGTCCCATACTTGCCGAGGTATCGCGTGACCTCGCCGGTGCCCATTGAAAACCCCACCAGCGCAACCTTCTTGAGCTTGAGCTTCCTGAGGAGCTTGTCGAGGTCGGCGGCAAACGTGTCGTAGTCGTAGCCGATGCCAGGCTTGCTGGACCGGCCGAAGCCGCGGCGATCGTAGGTAATCACGCGATGGCCGGCCGCGAGCAACGCCGCCGTTTGTTTTTCCCAGGAGGCGCCGCTGAGGGGCCAACCATGAATGAGCACCACGGGCGATCCGGATCCGTGGTCTTCGTAATACAGCTCGATCGGTGTCGAGTTCTCCTTGCCGACGGTTAGCATGGCCATGGTTGCCCCCCGGTGCCAGCTTACTTCTTGCGCGGCACCTTACCTCTTTTTTGCGGTCTTGCGCTTGCGCGACGACTTGCGCTTCGCCGGCACCTTGCCGCCCTTTTCGCGCGCTTCGCTCAAGCCAATCGCGATCGCCTGCTTGCGGCTCTTGACCGTGCCACCCTTGCCGCCCTTGCCGCTCTTCAGCGTGCCCTTCTTCTTCCGCCGCATGGCGGACGCCACGTTCTTCGATGCGGATTTTCCGTACTTGGCCATCTCGTGCTCCTTAAGGGTTCGACCTACTCACGGTGAGCCCGGCCGTTCCCAGCTAGTACCGGTTCGGCCTGCAAGGGTTTTGCCGACCTGCCACATGGCGCCATCGCGATCGCAGGCCTGCGGTTACTCTTCTCGACATGGACGGATCCGGTGGGCCGCGGCAGCTGCTCGTTCTGAGGCACGCGAAATCGAGTTGGGCCGACTCACATGCCGACGATTGGGAACGGCCGCTCACCGAGCGCGGCCATCGCGACGCCGCGCGGGTCGGCCAGCTGTTGCGCCGGCTGTCTCTGCTGCCTGACCTCGTCATCACCTCGGACGCGGTCCGCGCCGAGACCACGGCGCGGGAGGTGGCCGGCGCCGCGGGCTACGCCGGCAGGATCGTGCTGTCGTCGTCTATGTACCACGCGAAGCCGGATGCCGTGATCGAGGTGCTGTGCGCAGTGCAGGATCCTAGTGCGCGCACAGTCCTGATCGT
>JALDXK010000753.1:0-2814 GCA_032155105.1 Acidobacteriota bacterium | reverse complement strand
CATGTCTCCGGAATGTTTTGTTACCCCGTCCTCAGGAAGGGCATTAAGAAATTTGCGTGTTTCGGTGAGTGCTATCGGTGCGCGCGGTTTCTTATTGCTCCTAAATGGACTCGAATTCCGCCTCGCTGAGACGAGGCTGATCGCGTAATCCACCGCAGCCCTTCGATTTGCAAGTACGCCCATGCGCAGGGGAGGAGGTTTAGAGGACCTACACGCGAGAGTGCAGGATGTCGGGAGAGATAGCTTTGTAAGCAGCCACACAACCCGCACCGAATGGTCGGACACAACGGGATCAACGGATCCGAGTCGAGTAGCCAGTCAACAACGTTCACGAATCACCCACGATGGTGAGCGCTCACATCACGATGCCACTATTTGTGGACCTCGAGCGTGCCTCGAACCCAACGGGCACGTTGTCAATCGTGTTCCGGCGCTCACAAGATCGACGCATCTTACGTCTGGTGATGAGTGTCTGGGACGACGCGTGTATCGCTGCAGTCAAAAAGAGATGGCACGAGGCAGCCAACGGCACCGCGTCCCCGGCGTTCTCGGGAGCCGCAACCGGTCAGCTGCGTAGACAGAGTGGCGGCGCAAGGATGGGACGGAACGGGTTGTTGACATGTGCTGAACATGCAAACATAGTGAAGCACATGGCAAAGATGATTCAGGTTCGCAACGTGCCCGACGTCGTACACCGGACGCTGAAAGCTCGCGCGGCGCTTGCCGGGATGTCACTCTCGGATTTCTTGCTCGCCGAGATCCGACAACTCGCTGACCGTCCGTCGCTGGAGGAGTTGCGCGAACGATTGCATCGGCGGGACCCGGTCAAGTTGAAGGGGTCCGCTGCGCAGGCAGTTCGTGAGGAGCGCGGCGCGCGGTGATCGTGATCGACGCATCGGCCGCAATTGAATGGGTGCTCCAGACGCGGAGGGGCGCCGAGGTCGAAGCCCGCATCTTTCGCAAGCGCGGCGAGTCCCCGCGCCTGCACGCGCCACATCTGCTCGATGTGGAGGTTGCCCAAGTCTTGCGAAAGCACGTTGCGAAAGGGCTCGTGTCGGAGAGCCGGGGGAAGATTGCACTACAGGACTTCTTACAGATTCCGCTGCTACGCTATCCACACGATTTCCTGCTGGAGCGCGTGTGGGCGCTCCGCAAGAACCTCACCGCCTACGACGCGGTTTACGTAGCGCTCGCCGAGGCTCTCGACCTGCCACTTCTGACCTGCGACGCCAATATCGGTGGCGCGCCAGGGCATCGTGCGCGCATCGATGTGCTCTAGTCTGCAGGGAACTGACGCTGTGACTATCCGAACTTGGGTCCACACTTGGGGCCAGTAATGCCCAAACACCACGGAAAACCAGCTAGCACCACGTACCAGAAGACAAGGCCAGCCAACAAGATCCATCACCGCGCCGAATCTGCAAAACCTCCATCCCCGGTTCAAATCCGGGCGGCGCCTCCAATTTTCATTGGTCTATTCCGGAGACATGGGTAACAGTTCATTCCGGAGACATAGGTAACACTTTCGGGCCGAAGGGGTTCGCGATCGGCTCGAGGCGACACGTTTCGTCGTCGAAGTAGCCGAGATCGTAGTCCATGAAGGTGACGAGCCAGATGTGGTCGTCCACCTGCTTGACGCCGACGTCCTGCCCGGCAAATACCTGACTCAGATTGACCTTCCGGCTCTTGTAACAGATCCGCCCGCAGTGCGTGACCGTACCGGTCCAATCAGGCAGCGGATAGGCAAGCGGCACCAGGCCGGAGTAGGGGCGCGGCGATCGCACGTAGAGCTCGCCGGGGACCTTCATGCCGAGGGCCTGATGCGGCCGCTCGTGATTGAAGCGGTCGAGGAAGGTGTCGAAGCGGGCTTGTTGTTGAAGCACGTTGGCGGCGGCGGGCTTCGTCGCTTCGGTCTTCAGGGTGAGGTGCATGCGCTCGTGGCGGCCGTTCTGCTCGGGATGGCCTGGTCGGATGCGCTCGATCTGAATGCCGAGGCGTAACCACCAGACCGCGAGCTTGCTCAGCCCGGAGAGGGCGTGTGCGCTCGCGAAGGGCACGCCGTTGTCCGTGCGGATCGCGCGCGGCAGCCCGAAGGCCTGGAAGGTCTGCTCGAAGACCGTGAAGGCGTACAGTTCTTTGGTCGTCGTGAGCGCGTCACAGGTGAGGAGGTAGCGGCTGGCGAAGTCCGTGATGGTGAGCGGGTAGCAGTAGCGTCGGTCGGCGAGCATGAACTCGCCCTTGTAATCAGCACACCAGAGGTCATTGGGCTGACCCGGGTGAGAGAGGGCCGTGCCCTCGGCGCGATGCCGGCGGCGCTTCCGCCGCGTGACGAGCCCGTGCCGGTCCAGCACCGCGTGGACGGTGCTGATCGCCGGGCTCTGCACCTCAGGGCAGCGGGTGCGGAGGCGCTCGCGAATCTTCGGGGCGCCCCAATTCGGATACTCCCGTTTCAGCCGCACTATCGTCGTCTCGATCGCCAGCGGGAGCTGGTTGGCGTGCCGGTACGGCCGGCGGCTGCGGTCAGTCAGCCCGTGGAGGCCGACCTCGTTGTAGCGGTCGTAAATCTTGTAGCCAGTCTTCCGGGAGATCCCGAATTCGGCGCAGAGCCGCGCCATCTTCTCGCCGTCAAGCCGGCGGGCGACGAACCGGAGACGCTCGTCTTCCACGTGACACTCCTTCCAAGGCATGCCCCCTCCTTCGGGGGCGAAGTGTCACCCATGTCTCCGGAATAAGTGTTACCCCTCTCTCAGGAAGGGCATTAAGACATTTGCGTTGTCGAGCGTGCGTTGCTTCCGCGAGCGATTTCTTATTGCT
>JALDXK010000752.1:0-2834 GCA_032155105.1 Acidobacteriota bacterium | reverse complement strand
GCGTTCTTGAGTCCGCCCTGCATGCTCCAAAGGAAGAACTGGTCGAGGAGACCTTGCGAAACCTTGACCCCGGGACGATTGGCCCCAAAGAACGGGACCGCGAATTCCTTATAGAACTGCGCGCGATCGCTCGCAAGCCCGCTCCGTAACCCATCGAACAATTCGATCGGCAAGCCCTCCGGATTGGCCGCGGACTTCACCATGCCAGGAGGAACTGCGGAGATCAGCACGGCCTTCGAGACGCGTTTTGTGCCATGCCGGCCGATGTAGCGTGTGACTTCACCACCGCCGGTGGAGTGGCCCACCATCGTGATGTCCCTGAGATCCAATGCCTCGATCACTGCAGCGAGATCGTCGGCATATCCGTTCATGTCGTTGCCGGACGAGGCCTGGCTTGACCGGCCATGGCCACGGCGATCATGCGCGACGACGCGGAAGCCATGCTGAGCGAGAAACAACATCTGGCCATCCCAGGCATCGGAGCTCAATGGCCAGCCGTGCGAGAAGGTGACCGCAGGACCCGCGCCCCAGTCTTTGTAGTAGATCGTCGTCCCGTCCTTCGTAGTGATCGTGCTCATCGTCTTGTCTCCTGAAAGAGTCCATACGGAATCACATGGCTAGGACCGGGCGGCCTGTCGTGGTGTGACATCGTTCTGCTGCGGGTGACTTGTTACACCTCTGCGATGCTCAAGTGGTGGCCGTCAGAACTTGTAGCTCACCTTTGCCGAGAGATAGGTCAGATCTCTTGCCGGCGGCGTATCGCGGAAATATTGGCCGACCCAGTACCGGCCGGTCTGAATGACCGCCGTTATATGCGGATCAAGACGCCAGGCAAGCTCTAACTGGCCCAGTGTGCCAACGAAGTGTGCGTCGCTATGCTGACCGGTTCGGAGCAAGAAACCAGGCTGGGAGTAAATGCCGTCGGTTGTCCGCTGCCGCCAGAACAAGAACACCTCGTTGCGAAAGGAGAGCCTCTTGGAAAGCTGCAGAGTCGTGCTCGGATGCAGAACCTTCGCATTGAGGGAACCGGTGTTGTCTATGTAGCCGTAGTACAGACCCTTCGGGAACAACGGGTGAAACGTCTGGAGATTAGGATCGCGCGGATTCTTGTCGCCGCTGGATATCGCAAAGTTCAGCCCAATCCGTGGTCGTAACCGAGCGCTGTCGAATGTGTAGCCGTAGACCTGCACATGTTTCCAGGCGCGAATGCGGCCGACACCAAACGAGCCGAACTGAAGCGTCCCCTCAAACCAGTAATCAAGGTTGCCTTTCTTGTAGTTGGCGCGTGCCCCGACCGTATGGCGTGTTTCTCGATCAGTCCCTTGGTCATACCGAACCCCGTCGCGCTTCAAGCCAAAGTAGTAGACCTCGGGTCGTCCGCGAAAACCGCGCATCGGCTTGCGTGCCGAGCCGTAAATACCCCAGAACGTTTGGGCTTTCTCGCGCCCATCGTCGAAGATTCCGGGATCGGTCTCGACCGGCCGCACCACAAATGAATCCAACTGCCAGGACGGGAGATTCACCGTCACCTTCGGCCCGTCATAGCCTCGCCTGACGTTCGGACCCTCACGATAGGACACGAGGCTGCCGTCCCCGTAATCCATCTCGTGGCGACCGAGTCGAAGCGTGACGTGACGGTCTCCCCTGGCGCCGAATCGGATGTCAATGAAGGCCTGGTTGACGTCGAGCCGGTCCTCGTCAGGCGGACGAGGGCCTCCAACTCGGCCGGTCTCGACGCCGCTCTTCAATTCGATGAAGGCGCGCGCGCGACTAGTCATTTGGAGATCCATATGGAGCATGAGGCGCTGGAGATAGAAGCCATTCTTGTCTTCCGGGCCCGCCCCCCAGTTGTAGCCGTCGTAGAACTCGTAGAACGGTCGGAATTCACCTCCAAGTGTCACGAGCGGCTCACGGCTTGATCGCTGCGGATCCTCTGGTGATGCCGTTTGCGCCGAGACCACAGCCGCGATCGAAAGGCTCACCACAACCGCGAGGCTGGTCTGACACCTCATGACAAGCCACCTCACTTCGAGCGAGGTTGTTTGATTACGTCTTGGGCCTTTTGGTAGCTCTCGATCACGGCCGCGTAGTTTGGCGACACGAGTCCATACAGCTTCGCGAGTTCGGCGGCTTCAGGACGGTTCCACGTGCGATGCGTTTCTGAAAGCACGGCATTTGTGGACGTCGGAATGACACCGCCTTGCACAAGGCGGGCGAGAGTCGTCCGCGACGCGAGTTCACTTGGGTCGCCTGAGGCATCCATCACCGCGTAGACTTTGTAGCCCGCGACCTTGGCATCCAGCGCAGGGAACATGACGCACACGCTGGTCCACACTCCCGCCATGACGAGCGTCTTTCGGCCAGTGGCATTCACCGTCTTGACGAAGTCTTCGTTGTCCCAGGCGTTGACTTCACCCTTGCGTGGCACGTAAACGGCGTGCGGTGCGAATTCGTGGATCTCAGGCATGAGCGGCCCATTCGTACCCCCAGGCTCCGACGCTGTGGTGATAACCGGGATCTTCAACAGTGTCGCCAGCCTCGCGAGCATGACGGTGTTCCTTCGCAGTTCGGCAACGTCGATGTCCTTGACCGTCTGGAACAGTCCCGCCTGATGATCGAGCAACAGGAACACGGTGTCAGAAGTATCGAGCAGCGACTTCCCGCCACCGGTGGGTAGCACGCTCGACGGCGCACTGCGGATCGTGCCGCGGATCTCCTTCGGCACGCGCGTGCGGTTGTAGGTGAGCAACGTGCCCGCGGCGCGCACGATGTCGGCCGGGCAGCGGTAGTTCACCTCGAGCTGGAGGTGCGCGGCGCCGGGGAAGTACCGGTCG
>JALDXK010000751.1:0-2838 GCA_032155105.1 Acidobacteriota bacterium | reverse complement strand
GCATCGATCACGTCCTGGATCAGGACGTCGCGGCGCGTGCCGGTGATGGTGACGCCCACCGTCGGCGAATCCTCGCGGTCGCGATTGCCGATCGGCGCGTCGATGAAGAACCAGCGCGGCACCTCGGCCGCTGTTGCCGCGCCCATCGCGTAGAGGTCGAGGCGGCTGTATTTCTCGTCGGTCGTGGTGGTCCGGAACGTGCCGCCGCCCAGGTCCTGGATCTCGTTGCCCTCCATCACCGAGCCATCGGAGTCCATGAAGAAGCTCCAGTGCGCGCGCTGGCGCCCGAGCAGCTGATCGGAGAGCGCGCGATCGGCATCCATGAACATGAGCCGCGCCAGCCAGCGATGGCCGGTCTCGTGCGCGAGAATGCCGAGCGTGCTGTACTCGCCGAACAGCTTCGCCGACGGCGCATCGTGGTACTTCGAGATGCGGTCCATGTTGATCACGCTCTCGAGCGCTCCCGCGCTCCCGAGCTCGGCGGAGAAGTCGAAGACTTCGAGGCCGGTGCCGCTGATCGTGTTCTTCACCGAGGACTCGAAAGCAAACGCGTCGGAGACGACCGGGGTGTCGGTCCAGAACACGAGCTGATCGAAGTTGTCGGGATGGGTTTCATAGAACCGCCGGGCGGCCGACACCAGGTCGAGCTCGGCCGACCGCCGGAACAGCTCGGCGATGGGGGTCGCCTCGGCGACGCGGCCGCCTGTCGGATGCAGATCGAAAGCCGTGACATCGCGGGCGCCGCCCGGCGAGAGCCCGACGATGCCGTCGCCGAGGGTCGGCGCCGCGAAGCGGAATTCGATCGCGCCGTTTTGCAGCAGCACGGCTTGCACGGTCATCGTCTGTGGAAGCCCGAAGCCGGGCACGGCGCACCACGTGATGGTCATCGCGTCGGGCGCGCTGTCGATGAAGACGCGGCCGCCAACCGACGGATCGAGGTCGGCGAAAAACGGTGCGATCCGCGGCGCGCCGGAGGCCAGGCGCGCGAGCCCGCGCGCGGTGGATGCGTTGTCGGCGGCGTCGAACGTGAGGTTGCCGTCGGAGTTGACGAACAGCGAGGTGAAGCGGCGGCCGTAGAACTGGAACGGAAAGGCGATCGTCTGCGCGGACGAGTCGTCGTCGCTCAACGTCACCGAGTGGCCAAGCGACGCGCGAAACTCGGCGCCAGTGGTGATGACCGCTTAGCCGTTGCCTGTCGGTTCGAAGCGGAGCCCGACGTTCGCCAGGTCGAACGGATTCGGTCGGGTGATCAGGTCGCCGCGGTCCTCGAGGATCGCGATGTGGTTCTCGTCGCGATCGGCCGCGGGCCGCACGGGTGTGGACAAGGCGCGCGACCGTGCGCGTTCAGCGGCCGACGACAGCTGCAGCAGGTCGCGAATGTCACGCGTGTCCGCGCCGAACTGGCCGTACTTTGGCGCGCGCGGAAGCGCCGTGCGCATCGCCGTGGCGCCCTCGGCGGCGAGTACCGCGACGCAGGGGTTTTGTGACTGCGCCAGCGCGGCGCGTGGCGGCAGGGGCGACCCCGCTAGGGTCGCAAGCACCACGAGGAAGGCGATGGCCGGACGTCGCAGAGACATCAGAGGTCGTCCAGCTTATCGACAGTTGATTTGGGCGGTCGTCGTGCGCACACGCCGAGTGTATCAGGCGCGTGGTCCAGAGATGGCGCCCTCGACTACTGCACTGGCGTCGCCCGGCCCGCCCCGTAGAGGACGTGACCGGGCCTGGCGCCCGTGTGTCGGTCGTGATCGATGACCACCTGTCCGTTGACCAGCACGTAGTCGATGCCGGCCGGCGAGAGCACCGGCTGCTCGTACGTGGCGCGGTCCTGCAGCGTCTCGAGATCGAAGACCACCACGTCGGCCCAGCAGCCCACGCGCACGGCGCCGCGATCGGCGAGCCGCATGCGTGTGGCCGGCCACGACGTCATCTTACGAATCGCCTGTTCGAGCGGCAGCACGCCGCGCTCGCGCACGTAGCGCGCAATCACGCGCGGGAAGTTGCCGTAGGCGCGGGGGTGCGTGAGGCCGGTCGGGTCCTGACCGCCTGGCGTGGCAGCCGCGCCGGCGTCGCTGCCGATGCTCGTCCACGGAAAGCGGAGCGCGGTCTCCACGTCGCCCTCGCTCATCATGTGGTAGATCGCCATCACCCGGCCGTTGCCCTGCGCCACGAGATCCCATGCGGCATCGGCCGGCTCCTTGTTCCACTGCTGTGCGATCTCGGCAATCGTGCGGCCTTCGAAGCGCGCGTGGTCTGCGTTTCTGGCGTTCACGAGCACGATGCCGCTCCACCCGCCCGCGGCCTCGACGAGGTTCGACCATCCCGGGGCGCCGGTGATGACTTCTTGTTTCAGCCGTACGCGCACCGCCGGATCGGCGAGGCGCTTCAACAACTCGACGCGGCCCCCTTCCTGCGCCCACGACGGGATGGTGGCCTCGAGTCCGGTACCGCCGGCGGTGTAGACGTACATGTCGGCCGCCACATCCACGCCGCGCGATCGCGCCGCCTCGATGGTCCGCCCGGCTTCGGACATCAGCGATCCCCATCCCGGCTGGTAGGCCGCTTTGAGGTGAAAGATCTCCACCGGCAGCCCGGCGCGTTCGCCGATCGTGATGGCCTCTGTGATGGAGCCGATCAGGTCTTTGCCTTCATCGCGCATGTGCGTGGCGTAGATGCCGCCGTACCTGGCGGCTATCTTCGCCATCTCGACCAGCTCTGGAGTCTTTGCGTAACTCGACGGCGGGTAGATCAGCGCGGTCGTCATCCCGATGGCGCCGCCCCGCATCGCCGTTTCGAGGAGACCCTGCATTTTGGCGAGCTCGTCAGCGGTGGGTTCACGGG
>JALDXK010000750.1:0-2842 GCA_032155105.1 Acidobacteriota bacterium | reverse complement strand
CCAGCGACATGCTGCGCGGAACCGAACTGCGCATCGGCGAGGTCGCCGAGCGCGTCGGTTATGGCTCGGCGAGCACGTTCAGTACGGCGTTCAGCCGGCACGTCGGTGAGGCGCCAAGCCGATACGCCGAGAGAGAATACCGGCGCTAACCCGCACAGAAATGCCGCGCAAGCGAGGAATGTTGCCTAGCGGCACGCCCTCAAGTTGACTTGAGCTCGGTGGCTGACTGCGCTGTCAGCTGGCGCGCGTCTTTCGGCGTCACTGGGCGAAGTCCGGCATCGTGCTCGGTGCCACGCAGGCGGTTCTCGTGGTGACCATCATCGTGCTGAACCTCGACCGGATCCCGAAGATCATTGCCGCGGTGCGCGCCTTGTCAGACGGCTTCCTGAGTTCATAGACTGCGACGGTCATGCAGATTTCCGCAACGGAGGAATTATGAACACGCAAACAATTGCCACTCAACCTACTTCGGGACGTTGCCTGCGGTTCATGGTGGGCCTCGCGTGCGTGATCGGCCTCACCGCGGTGAGCGCGTTTGGCCAAACGGCCACATCAGTCGAAGGTACGTGGAACGGCGAGATCGAATTGCCGGGCGTGCCACTGAAAACCACGGTGCGACTGAACCGAGCAGACGGTGACACGTGGAGCGGTCAGATTGACATTCCTCAACAAGGCGCAAAAGCGGTTGCGCTCACGGACGTCTCGGTGGCACCTCCGAACATCAGTTTTCGAATTGCGGGAATCCCCGGCGACCCGACATTTCGTCTGGTCCTGTCGGAGGATTCGCAGGGCATGTCCGGAACACTGACTCAGGGTGGTGGCTCTATCCCGGTGACGCTAAGGCGCGGCGACGCTCCGCCCGTCGCCAAGGCTGCGCCGCGTCGTCCGCAGACGCCAGTACCTCCCATGCCGTACCTCGAGGAACAGGTCACTTTTCGCAACGAGGGCGCCGGCCTGCAGCTCGCCGGGACGTTGACGTTGCCCCGTGCCGAGAAACGGGTCGCTGCCGTTCTGCTCGTCACTGGCTCAGGGCAACAGGATCGCGACCAAACACTCTTCGGCCACAAGCCGTTTTGGGTGTGGGCGGACCATCTCACTCGAATGGGCGTCGCCGTGCTGAGAGTTGACGACCGCGGCATCGGCGGCTCCGGCCGCGGATCTCAGAACCCCACCTCCTTGGACTTCGCGACCGACGTCAGAGCGGGTCTCGAGTTCTTGCGGCGCCGGCCAGAAATCGATCCTGATCGCGTCGGCCTCATTGGACACAGCGAGGGCGCGATTCTCGCAGTGATGGTGGCGGCCGGTACTCCCGCGCCCGCCTTCATCGTGATGCTCGCCGGCACAGGCGTGCCTGGCGATCAGATCCTGTATTCGCAAGCCGCCTCGCTCTTTAAGGCCCAGGGGGCGAGTGATGAGGCCATTGCCTGGGATCGTTCAATTCGAGAGCGTGTCTTCGCGATCTTGAAGGCGGAGGCTGGAGGCACACCGAATACGGCTGCCAGAGAGAAGCTGCTGGAGGCGCTTGGTGCAGCCAAATCCGTCGCACCCGGCGCGCCAGACGGTGCGGCGGCGCGTCAATTGGCCAGCGCCTTGTTCAAGGCTTCGCAACCGTGGCTCCAGTTTTTTCTCGAGTTCGATCCTCGACCGACGCTCATGAAGGTGCGCTGTCCGGTGCTGGCCATCGGGGGCGATCGTGACGTGCAGGTGCCAGCGCGCGAAAATCTGACAGAAATCGAACGGGCTCTCCGTACTGGTGGCAACAAGGATGTCACAACACTAGAACTGCCCGGTCTGAATCACCTGCTGCAAACGAGCGTCACCGGAACGCCCAGTGAATACGCGACGATCGAGGAGACCATCGCACCGGCAGTCCTGAAACTCGTTTCGGACTGGATCGCTAAACGGGTGTCGTGAAGGTAAATACGTCGTTCTCAAACTCCGTTTGATACCATTCGGGTTGTCATGGATCGGGCCACCAGCCGAGTTCTCATCGCGCTCGGAGTTATCGCGGGGATGCTCCTCTGGTTGGAGTCATTCCCTATTCCTAGCTGGGCGACCGCGGCCTTCGTCGCCGTCGTGCTTGTCCCTCTCGCTATCGTCGTCAGCGTGAAACGGATGCGTATTGAGTTCCGCTTGGCGCGCACGTTGTGGAGCGCGTTAACGCGAAGATAGAGCGCCGGCAGGGGTAACGACTATGGCGATACCGATTTCAACTTGGGCACTTATCGCGGGTCTAGGGGCCGCAGTTACCACCGTCGTGTTGTTGCGCGTCACAACACTATCTGCTCAAGTGCCACCGGCAGTCCTGTGGCTAGGAATATGGGCGACACTCTTTGTGATTCAAGCCACATGGTGGGCCCTACGTCGTAAACGGCAACACCCCTAAGTACTTCGCTCCTCTGTTTACAGTTCCGCCTCCAGCCGCTGAAAGTGCTCGGACATTCCGGGGTACTGCCTTCGTTCGGCACGGAGATATCCTCAGATAGGTGGACCAACCACTTCCCTGAGGTGTGACATGCCGTTGACGCGAATCTCTCCGTGAGTCAGGATCTCGTCGTGCGCGCACCACTTGCCACGGCACTCGGGCTTCTCGCGGCGACGACTGTCCATGCACAGAGCGGCCCGTTTCAGCCTGTGCTGGTGCGGTCGTGCCCGTACGCCGACAGCCTCATCGGCCCAATCGGGGACGACGCTGGCGGCGCCGTGCACGGCTTCTACGATGAAGAACGTGACACGTCGCATTTCGTGACTAGCATCGGCGATCCGAACCCCGTGGCAGCCAGGAACTCGACGCAGTTCGGCGGGAGGGAGCCCGTCCGTAACCCCGTTATCAGGCTCACCT
>JALDXK010000749.1:0-2846 GCA_032155105.1 Acidobacteriota bacterium | reverse complement strand
GCCCCGGGGCGCGGCCGGCCTCGGCCTGGGCTCGCGCGTCAACACCATTCTCCAGACATGCTTCTTCGCACTGTCGGGCGTGATGCCGCGTGACAAGGCCATCGAGGCCATCAAGCGGGAGACCGAGAAGACCTACGCGAAGAAGGGCAAGGAAGTCGTCAAGAAGAACTTCGCGGCGATCGACAGCGCGATCGAGAACCTGCACGAGGTCCCGGTGCCCACGGCCGCGACCAGCACGCGGCAACGTTCACCCGCGGTCCCCGCATCGGCGCCGCCGTTCGTGCACGACGTGATCGGCGCAATGCTCGCGATGCGCGGCGATTCGCTGCCGGTGAGCGCACTGCCCGTGGACGGCACCTTCCCCACCGGTACGACCCGCTATGAAAAGCGCAACATCGCCGCTGAAGTGCCGGTGTGGGAACCAGACCTCTGCATCCAGTGCGGCCAGTGCGCCATCGTGTGCCCGCATAGCGTGATTCGCTCGAAGTACTACGATCAGAGCCGTCTCGACGGCGCGCCGCCGGCGTTCCAGGCCGTGCCGATCAACGCGCGCGGCTACCCCGATTCGCGCTTCACGCTGCAGGTGTATGTCGAGGACTGCACCGGCTGCGGCGTCTGCGTGGAGAACTGCCCGTCGCACAGCCCGGACGACGAGACGATCAAGGCCATCAACATGAAGGATCGCCTCGCCCACGTCGATGCCGGGCGCGAGAGCATCCGCTTCTTCGAGTCGCTGCCGTGGGCCGATCGCACGCGGGTGAACTTCGCCAACGTCCGCGGCGTGCAGTTCCTGGAACCGCTGTTCGAGTTCTCGGGCGCGTGCGCAGGCTGCGGCGAGACGCCGTACCTGAAACTGCTGTCGCAGTTGTTCGGCGATCGCCTGCAGATCGCCAACGCCACCGGCTGCTCGTCAATCTACGGCGGCAACCTGCCCACCACGCCGTGGGCGAAGAACGCGGAGGGTCGCGGGCCGGCGTGGGCGAACTCGCTCTTCGAAGACAACGCCGAGTTCGGGCTCGGCTACCGTCTCGCCATCGACAGCCAGGTCGCGCAGGCGCGCGCGCTGGCCGAGGCGCTCGCACCGGCGCTCGGCGCCGACCTGGTGACGGCGATCCTGCAGGCGCCGCAGGTGACCGAGTCGGACTTCCGCGTGCAGCGCGAGCGGGTGGCTGCGCTGAAGGCCGCGCTCATCGGCATGACGGATGCGAACGCGGTGAACTTGCTGGCGCTGTCGGATTTCCTGGTGCGGCGATCGGTGTGGATCGTCGGCGGCGACGGCTGGGCCTACGACATCGACTACGGCGGCCTCGATCACGTCCTGGCGGCGGGCAAGAACGTCAACATCCTGGTGCTCGACACCGAGGTCTACTCCAACACCGGCGGCCAGGCGTCGAAGGCCACGCCGCTTGGCGCGTCGGCGAAGTTCGCCGCTGCCGGCAAGACCACGCCGCGCAAGGACCTGGCGATGATGGCCATCGCCTACGGCAACGTCTACGTCGCGCAGATTGCGATGGGCGCCAACAACGAGCAGGCACTCGTCGCCATGCGCGAAGCCGAGGCGTATCCGGGACCGTCGATCATCCTCGCCTACTCGCAGTGCATTGCGCATGGCACCGACATGCGGCACGGCATGAAGCAGGCGGCACGGGCGGTCGCCTCCGGCTACTGGCCGCTGTTCCGCTACGACCCGACCATGCGCGGGCGGGCGATGAATCCATTCCGCCTCGATTCACCGCGGCCGCGCATTCCGCTCGAAGAGTACCGCGACAACGAGGTCCGCTTCAAGGCGCTGGCGCGGACCCACCCCGACGCGGCCAAGCGCATGCTCCAACAGGCGCAGCTCGCCCTCGAGGAGCGGTACCGGACGTACGAAGATCTCGCGGCGCGCGACGGCAGCCGCTTCCATCCGCACTGGGAGGATGTGACGTCGTGACGCTCACCACCAACTATCTCGGCTTGTCGCTCGCGCATCCGATCGTCGCATCGGCGTCGCCGCTGACCGCCACCGTGGACGGCATGCGTCGCCTCGCGGACGCCGGCGCCGCGGCGGTAGTGATGGCATCGCTCTACGAGGAGCAGCTGCGCGCGGAAGACACCGCCTACGCCCGCTACACCGACCATGGTTCGTACAGCCAGGCCGAGGCGGGCAGCTACTTCCCCGAGCTGCCCGACTACGACGGTGGGGTCTCGGGTCACCTCGAAACCCTGCACCGCGCCGCGACGACGCTATCGATTCCCGTGATCGCGAGCCTCAACGGCACGACCTCCGAGGGATGGATCGCACACGCCCGCCGTCTCGAAGAGGCTGGGGCGGCGGCGCTCGAGCTGAATATCTATTCCATTCCCATCGATCCCACCGTGAGCGGCGCCGACATCGAGCAGCGCTCTCTCGACGTGGTCCGCGAGGTCCGCGCCGAGGTTCGCATTCCGATCTCGATCAAGCTCGCGCCTTATTTCAGCTCGATGCCCCACCTCGCCGCCGGGCTCGCGCGCGCCGGAGCTGATGGTCTCGTGCTGTTCAATCGCTTCTACGCACCCGATATCGATCTCCAAACGATGCGGGCGACGCGCTCGTTGCCGCTCTCGACGAACGCGGAGGTACCGCTCTCGCTGGTGTGGATCGCGCTGTTGTCCAAGCGCGTGTCGTGTTCGCTGGCCGCCAGCCGCGGCGTGGAGACGCACATCGAGGTCGTGAAGTACCTGCTCGCCGGCGCCAACGAGTGGTTCTCGGCGCGCGCGCAGAAGATGATCGGCGACCGGATGGTCGGCCTCGATGCGCTCGGCGTCTACCTCGAGAACGTCTGGACGGCCTTTTCGGAGAACGTCGCCGCGGTCCGGGTCCAGCA
>JALDXK010000748.1:0-2857 GCA_032155105.1 Acidobacteriota bacterium | reverse complement strand
CCCCCCGCAGGCCAACCGAAACCCTGATACGTGGATCGGCCAACCCTCGAAGATCCTGACGCTGCGACTGTCCGCCGACTGCGCCGGCGATATTGCCCCAGGCGACCGGAACGACTGCGAGCACTCGTGCCTGCCGTCCCGCGAGCGCGAACGTATATCCAAACCCGGTCGTGGCAATGCGCAGATCGGCCGCGACATCCGCCACGTCAACCGACGGATCGAACAGGATGTCGCCCCGCGAGCCACCGAAGCCGGTGAACACGATGGTTGTACCGACTGGCGCCGGTGCAAACAGGCGCGGGTCGATCTCCTGCGCAGTGGCTGCCCCCCGGAGAGCCATGACTACCATCATGATCACGGCCAGGCGTCGCGCTGCGCTGATGAGCACTTCAACCGCAAGCCCCGCCTGGAGTGCCGAGAACACCCACCCGATCACCTGCAGCACCGGCAAACCGACTGCGCGCATGATCGGTGCGGCCACGAGCATCGCCCCCAGGTTCAGACCCATGATCAGGAGCAGCAGCGCGATGTGCCGGCCTTGAAGAGCCGCGTTGCCCGACACAAGGCCCGAGAAATACAGCACGACGACGATCCCGATAGGTGTGACGATGGAGGGAATGGCGATCGGCGAGAGAACGGGTCCTCCCATCCAGCTCCGATCGAAGGCTGCGGGCGCTGGACGCGCAGATGACGGCTCGGCGGCCAACTGGAAGGTCGTCAACATCTTGATCGCAGTCATCAGGAGTAGGAGTCCGCCGGCGATCGCGATCGCGTCGGTCGAGACTCGCCACGTGACCATCGTGCCGCTGGCGACAATCGCCACGAACAACACGATGGCGGTGGCGACAACGGCGCTGCGAATGGCCAGTACGATTCTCGTGCGCCGGTCGGCCGACTGGGTGACGAGGAAGAAGGCCGGTATGGTCTTCACCGGCCCCAGTGTCACGAAGTACAGCGTGAATGCGTACGCAAGGTCGGTCATCGTTGTTCCCTAGCACGCAGAACGAATCGTTGATTGATTGAGCCGGGTCTTCAGACCCGGCTCCGTGACTTCGACGCAGTGCCGAGGAGCCCCTCGTACGCCGCGCGAACGATGCCGACGCCGCGTGGGTCTAGGCCGCCGTGCTCGAGGTGGCGGTTCATGACGTACGCCACGCTCATGCGCGCATCGAGATCGTTGAAGATGGTCGATCCGCCCGATCCGCCCCACGTCGCAACGCGCCGGCCGGCGGTTCGAGGCCCGTAGATCTCGTTGATGCTCGAGTTCTCCAATGCGAAGCCGAGTCCCCATTTGATGTTGAAGCCGATGAGGCGATCAGGACCCTCAGCTTGAACGTCGAGGAGTCGCTCGGAGCCCGCTCGCGAGAGCAGACGTACGCCGCCCACTTCGCCTCCGCACGAGAGCACCGAATTCACGAGTGCCACCGAGCGTGCGTTGCCGTGGCCATTGCTGCCGCCCAGATCCCCTCGCCGCCACGCGAGAGTGCTGCACGACTGCGGCGTGCAGAGGGGATTGTGATAGGCGCGGTCCCAGAGCAGGTCCCCGGTCGGCTGGATGAGCGGACTCCCCTGGATCATGGGCGAGACGCGCGCATCGGCCGCAACTGGCGCGCCGATGTGGTAATCGGCGCCGAGCGGGCCTGCCACTTCTTCTGCGAAGAACGCTTTGAGAGTCTTGCCGGTGATACGGCGAACCACCTCGCCGATCAGCGGGCCGTATGTCAGCGGGTGATATGCGCTGCCGGAGCCGGGCTTCAGCCAGGGCGCCTGACGAGCGAGCGTTGTCGTGGCCTTGTCCCAGTCGAGAATGTCCTCGAGCGTCATCGTCTCGGTCCAGCCGGGCAGGCCGGACGTGTGGCCGAGAAACATGCGCGTCGAAATGGTGTTCTTGCCATGGGGCGCGAACTCCGGCCAGTACTTCTTCACCGGTGCATTCAGGTCGAGCTCGCCGCGGTCCGCCAGCATCAGTGCGGCGATCGCCGTCATCGTCTTCGTCGTCGAGAAGTTGTTGACGATGGTGTTGCGCTCCCATGGCTGGGTGCGTTCCTTATCGATGTACCCGCCCCAGAGGTCCACGACTGGCTCGCCATCGATGAAGACAGCGGCCGACGCGCCGATGTCCAGGCCGCTCGCCAGGTTTTGGGCAAAGAAGTCGTGAAGGACCTGGAAGCGATCGTCGCAAATGCCTTCGATCCTGACTTCGGCGGTCGAGAGTTCGCTGTCTTTCAGTTCAGTGGCGTTCATGATGTTCCTCTCCATTTCCGTCAACAGACACACCTTCAACAAGGCACACGTGGAGCGTGGCCGAACGATTGAGCGTTTGGTTCAATCCTCTTCAGGAGTTGAGGTCGGACTTCTGGAGCCGCGGATTGACACGATCTGCCGCGTGCTCCCACAGCTCGGAATCGGTCGCAACGAGTGC
This sequence comes from Acidobacteriota bacterium, assembly GCA_032155105.1. Taxonomy (GTDB): domain Bacteria; phylum Acidobacteriota; class Vicinamibacteria; order Vicinamibacterales; family UBA2999; genus 12-FULL-67-14b. Next base: position 435 of record JALDXK010000748.1, on the reverse strand, counting down.
GGTGATCTCCGCATGAGTGAGATGCATCCCTCGTTCGACCAGCCCGGTCAGTGTCTTCTCTGGATCGTTCAGGAAGGACGCCCTGAATGCTTCGTCCGTTATCAGCCGTCCGATCACCGCCTCGATGACTCGTTGCGTCACAGCCTGTCGATCCTCACGCCAGCCTCTAAGGCAAGGACGGCGCCAGCGCCACATCGCAGACGCGGATGCCTGCAACTCATTAGCAGCGGCGGTGTTGCGAAGAAGAGTCGGTCGAACAGCGGCGATCGAGAGTTGCACCGAAATGTCCAACCTGAACGCGATTGGACCGCTATGCGGCCCGGAACGCGAATTTTGAACTCGTTGCGTCCCCGCATCGCGGTCCAGCCGCGCGAAGCGCGGGAAGAGATACTGGCAGCCAGCCGAGGGCTCCGCGGGTATATCAAGGGCGGAGCC
>JALDXK010000747.1:0-2865 GCA_032155105.1 Acidobacteriota bacterium | reverse complement strand
GGTGAGCATCAGTTCGAAGGCACGCGACGACCCGATCGCGCGGGGCAGCAGGTAGGACAGGCCCAGCTCGCTGGCGGTCAGTCCGTTGTTGATGCCGGCTGCGCGGAAGTAGGCGCCGGCCGCCGCGAGAAACGCCGGCGCGACAATGAAACCGCCGAGCGCGCCTTCCTGGGTCTTCTTGGGGCTTCTGGACGGCGCCAGCGGCCGGCGGCCGAACGTGCGCCCCGCGTAGTACTGCGCCGTGTCGCTCACCGCAACCGTCGCGATCAACAGCAGCACGGCTTCCTTGCCGGCAATCGCGTGCACGCCCACAAGGCTGCCGAGCGGAACGCCGATGTAGACCGGTGCGAGCATCGCGGCAGCGGTGTCGGCGAGCAGCGGCGGGCCAACGCGATTGGAGGCCAGCACGTTGAGCGCCACCACCAGCAGCGCGAAGCCCAGCACCGACGTGACGTCGACCCATTGGAACGGCACCATCGCGCACGCCAGCAGCGTGGTGAGCAGCGCCGTCCAGTACGGCACCTTCGCGCCGATGCGATCGACGATGCGCTCGTACTCGTGGAAGGCGATCGCGCACACCGCCAGCGCCACGCCGAGCAGCGCCATCGAGCTCAGGAACCAGATCAGGGCGAGCGCGCCCGCGCCGAGCGCGACGCCACTCAAGACTCGGGTCATTCAGAGTCTTGGGGCTTGGGCCTTGGGGCTTGGGGCTTGGGGAAAGTGCATCTGTGTCTAATCGGTGTTTAATCGGTGGCTCACCGCACTCCGGCGGGCACAGGCGGGGTGATGCCGCCGAAGCGCCGGTCGCGTTTCTGGTACGCAACCACGCCTTCGAGCAGGTGGCGGCAGCGGAAATCGGGCCACAGCGTGTCGGTGACCCAGATTTCCGCGTAGGCGATCTGCCACAAGAGGAAATTGCTGACGCGCATCTCGCCGCTGGTGCGAATCAGCAGATCGGGATCGGGCTGCCCGGCCGTGTAGAGAAATCGCCCGAAGCGATCCTCGTCGAGATCCTCCGCCTTCACGCCGGCTTCGATCGCCCGCTTCGCCGCGTCGACGATCTCGGTGCGCCCGCCGTAGTTCAACGCGATGTTGAACAGCATGCCGGTGTTCTTGGCCGTCTTGTGTTCCGCGTCGAGCAGCTCGGTGCGGATGTCGGGCGGGAGTGCCTCGACGCGACCGATCACGTTGAACCGGATGTTGTTGCCGAGCAGCGTCTTCAGCTCGAGGCCGAGATAGCGCTTGAGCAGGCCCATCAGCGTGCTGACTTCCGCCGCCGGGCGCTTCCAGTTCTCAACCGAAAACGCATAGAGGGTCAGCACTTCGAGACCCAGGCGCGCCGAGGTCTCGACGACGTCGCGGACCGCGTCGACACCGGCCCGGTGGCCCTCGACGCGCGGCAGGTGGCGCTCGCCGGCCCACCGCCCGTTGCCGTCCATGATGATGGCAACGTGACGTGGCAGCCGATCGAACTCGACCTGGCGGGCTAATACCTCTTCGGGACCGCCGGCGGGAATCCACTCCAGCAATTGATCGAGGCTCATGGAGTCGGTATTGGAATAGTACAACGGAAACGGCCGGCCCGGGTTCTCCCAGGCCGGCCGCGATTTTTAACTTTTAACTTTTAACTTTTAACTCTTCCCTACCGGCTGGTTGTGGGCCACGGCACTTGCCCACTCTTCGGTACCGCACCCATGCCCTTTGCCATGAAGCGCTGCAGACGCTTGCCGGTGTAGGTTTCGGTCGTGTAGATGTTGCCTTGCGAGTCCACAGCAATGCTGTGCACGCCGAGGAACATGCCCGGCTGGCGGCCGCCATACCCGAAGTTGTAGACCTCTTCCATCGTCTGGCGGTTGAACACGCGGACGTGCTCGTTGACGCCGTCGGCCATGTAGAGCCAGGTCTGCTGCGGGTCCTTCGAGAAGGCGATGTCCCACACCGAACCGTCGGCGCGGGTCTCCTTGGCCACGAACACTTCCTTCACGAACTTCCCTTCACGCGTGAAGATCTGCACGCGATCGTTCGGACGGTCGCAGACGTAGACCATGCCGTCGTTGGCCATCTCGGCGCAGTGCACGGGGGTGCGGAACTGCTTGGCGGGCGGTTGCGTGGGATCGTACGGACCCATCGGCTCGTCGGTCGGCGGGTTGCCATACGCGCCCCAGATGCGCTTGATCTTGCCGCTGTCGAGATCGATCACCGCCACGCGGTGGTTGAAGTAGCCATCGGCCACGTAGCCCTCGTTGGCCTTCGGGTCGATGAAGATCTTCGCGACGCGGCCGAAGTTGTTCATGTCGAGGCTGTTGGCGACATAGGTCGGCTTGGCGCCCGCGGCGCCGGTCGCGCCTTCCTTGAGGCGCGCGTTCTTCTTGCCGTACTGCGCCACGAACTTGCCGTCGCGCGTGAACTTCAGGATGTGCGCGTCGGGACCGCCATTGCCGCCGATCCACACGAAGCCCTTGTGATCGACGACGATGCCGTGGTTGCTTTCCGGCCAGTCGTAGGAATTGTCCTTGGGCTGTCCGCCCCAGCTGCCGACGAGATTGCCGGCCTGGTCGAACTCGAGCACCGGCGGCGCCGGCTTGCAGCACTCACCGACCGGTGGCGCGCCTTCCTTGACGACGGCGAGCTCGGTGCGATCGAGATTGCCCGGATCGTTGCCGCGGTGGATCACCCACACGTGGTCGTCGGACGAGATGCCGATGCCGATGGTCATGCCGTGGACCCAGTTGTTGGGCAGCGGCTTGGGCCAAAACGGATCGACTTCAAACCTCGGCACCTGCTTGGCCTGGGCGGCGGTCGTGTCGAGCATCGCCTGACCTGCGCCGAGCGCAAGGAGGATCACGGCAAAGGCCGCGCCCACGT
>JALDXK010000746.1:0-2866 GCA_032155105.1 Acidobacteriota bacterium | reverse complement strand
AACGTGTACGTGTGGATCGCGGTGGTCACGACCGCCGCGTTCGGTGGCATCGGCTTCCTCGACGACTACCTGAAGATCACGCGCCGGTCGTCGGGCGGACTGTCGGCGCGCCACAAGTTCGGCCTGCAGATCGTGGTTGGCCTCGCCCTCGGCCTGGTGCTGTTATGGCTCGCCGATCGCAACGTCTACAACACGCGGCTGATCTTTCCGTTCTTCAAGCAGCTGATTCCCGACATCGGCTGGCTCTACGTGCCGTTCGCGGCGTTGTTCCTCGCCTCGTGGAGCAATGCCGTCAACCTGACCGATGGCCTCGACGGCCTCGCGATCAGCACCTTCGCCGTGGCCGCCGCCGCCTTCACCGCGCTCGCCTACGTCACCGGCCATCGCGTGTTTGCCGAGTACCTGCTGCTGATCCGCTTCGAGCCGGCGGCCGAGCTGACCATCTTCTGCGGCGCGCTGGTCGGCGCGAGCCTCGGCTTTCTCTGGTACAACGCGCACCCCGCGGAAATCTTCATGGGCGACGTCGGTTCGCTCGCGCTCGGCGGCGCGATCGCGACCGTCGCCATCCTCATCAAGCAGGAGCTGCTGCTGGTGATCGTCGGCGGCGTGTTCGTGCTCGAAGCCGCCTCGGTCGTGATCCAGGTGGCGTCGTTCAAGCTGCGCGGCAAGCGCATCTTCAAGATGGCGCCGCTGCATCACCACTTCGAGTTGAGCGGCTGGGAAGAACCGAAAGTGATCACCAGGTTCCTGATCGTCGCGATCATCTTCGCGCTGTTCAGCCTGACGACGTTGAAACTGCGATGACAGCGGGCGACTTCACCGTGAGTGGGCAGCGGGTGCTGGTCGTGGGCGCCGCGAGGAGCGGTGTGGCCGCCGCGCACCTGCTCGCGCGCCGCGGCGCCGAGGTCACGCTGACCGATCGCAAGGCGCAGATCCCGGAAGCGGCGACCCTGCGGGCCGCCGGCGTCACGCTCGAGCTCGGCGACCACGTGATGGAAACGTTCGAGTCGTCCGACCTGATCGTGGTGAGCCCGGGCGTGCCGACCGACCTGCCGGAGATCGCGCGCGCCACCGCGACGGGCGTGACGGTGATCGGCGAGCTCGAGCTCGCCTCCAGGTGGCTGCTCGGACCGATCGTGGCGATCACCGGCACGAAGGGAAAGTCGACCACGACGACGCTGGTCGGACGCATGCTCGAGGCCGCCGGGAAGCGCGTGCTGGTTGGCGGCAACATCGGCTACCCGGTGAGCGCGCAGGTCGAGGCCTCGACCGCCGACACCGTGCACGTCATCGAAGCGAGCAGTTTCCAGCTCGAAACCACCGATACGTTCCGGCCGTGGATCGCCGCGCTGCTGAACTTTTCACCCGACCACCTCGATCGCCATCCCGACGAGGCGTCGTATGCAGCCGCGAAGCTCCGCATCTTTGCGAACCAGGGTCCCGAGGATTGGGCCGTCGTCAATGCCGACAGCCCGGAGGCCATGCACATGACACAACACCTTCGCGCACAAGTCGTGACCTTTGGGCTCGACGAGCCCGCAGACGTTCATGTCGGCCGGGGCTTCGTGTGGCAGCGCACCTCCGAGGGCGACATCCCGCTGTTGCCGGTGGCGGCGGTGCACCTGCAGGGACGGCACATGTTGAGCAACGTCGCGGCGGCCACGGCGATCAGCAATCTGGCCGGCGCCTCGGGCGCGTCGCTGGCGAAAGCGCTCGAAGGGTTTCACGGCCTCGAGCACGTCATGGAGATCGTGGCCTCGCGCGGCGGCGTGCGCTTCGTCAACGACTCGAAGGCGACCAACGTCGACGCGGCGAAAAAGTCGATCGAAAGTTTCGACAAGGTGGTCGCGATCATCGGCGGCAAGTACAAGGGCGGCGACTTCGCGGATCTCGCTGTGCCGCTGCGCGCCCACGGGCGCGCGGTGGTCGCGATTGGCGAGTCGCGGTCGATGGTGAAGGCGGCGCTGCGGCCCGCGGTGCCGGTGGTGGAAGCGGCGTCGATGGAAGAAGCCGTGCGCAAGGCGTGGGACCTCGCGGTGCCCGACGGTGTGGTGCTGCTCGCGCCGGCGTGCTCGAGCTTCGACATGTTCGCGGACTACGTGGAACGCGGCCGCAAGTTCAAGGAGGCGGTGCGGCGGCTGATTACCGAAGCGTGAGGTGTGCGGGTCGGTCCCCGAAGTCTTCCTCCGAGCGAGGCCATGGAAGGACGAAGGGGAAGCAGTGAGTAGTCGTCAGCCGGTTGACGGCAATTAGGAGCTGGTCGCTGGGAGCGCAGGCTGCCCCGGTCTGCGAGGCTGGTGTCCTACTTTCACAATCGGCTGGCGACTACTGACTGCTGCGACGTGCACCCCAGGTATCGAGTGCAGGCGGTCGAACTTTACCCTTCGACTCGCCTGAGGTCACTTCGTGACCTCAGGCTTGCTCAGGGCAGGGCCCCCAAGGAGAGGGGGCATGGAGTATGGCGAGGAAACTGCAATCTGACAAATGGCTGTTCCTGGCGACACTGGCGCTCGTCTGCGCCAGCGTGGTCATGGTCTACAGCGCCTCGGCGCTGGTAGCGCTGGAGCGCTTCCAGCAGCCGTACCTCTTCGTGACCCGCCAGATGATGTGGGCCGCGGTGGGCGTCGCCATGCTCTCGATCGTGATGCGCATCGACTACCGGAACTACCGCAACGATCGGTTGATCTGGGTGCTGCTCGGCGTGGTTGGCTTCATGCTGGTCGCGGTGCTGTTCTCGCGGCCGATCAACGGCACGCGCCGCTGGTTCGGCATCGCCGGCTTCGGCATCCAGCCGTCGGAGCTGGCCAAGCTGGTCGCGATCATGTTCACCGCGATGATCCTCGAGCGGCGCCGTCACCGTATCGCC
>JALDXK010000745.1:0-2868 GCA_032155105.1 Acidobacteriota bacterium | reverse complement strand
CCACAGTGCCATGCGCGTGCTGGTGCTCGTATACACGCGGCACACGACGAGGGTCAGCATCTGCACGCTGATCATCGTCGGCAGCGTGATCAGAACGTAGGGAAGGAACCGCTCAAACTCCGGCGCCACGAATCGCACGCGGTAGGCGAGCACGTAGCAGCCGATGGCGAGACCGGCATCGAGCAGAAATTCGCCAAAGTGGATGGTGCGGTCCGACCGCGCAAGCCGTGTCTGCGGGTCGCCCATGCTATCGGGAAGGAATCATGAAGCTCGAAGACGGTAGCTTATCTTGGGCAGTGGCAGGGCTTTGGAATATGCGCGTTCTTACCATCTTCACCCGATTCGGAACCGAGAAGTACCCCACCGCCGAGCGCGAGTTGGATGACCTGTTTCGCACCCAGTTGCCCGACGTGGATCGGGACGTGGTCGTCGTCGACACCGCGCTTGCCCCGGGCCTTGTGGAGCAGGCAGAGCGACGAATGCTGCTTGGAAGCGATAACGCGTCGTGGGAGTTCTCGGCCGTCGATACGGCGCTCGCCTTTGTCGGGAGCCGGCTGTGGGACTACGACCTCATCAACGTTACGACCAGTGCGTTTCGCCAGCTCCATACAGGCTACCTTCCTCGCTTTCTCCCCACGGTGCTGGAAGCAATTGCGGGCCGAGCCGTTTGCTTGGGACACATAGACTGTTTCAACGAGCCTATCCGCGTGCTGGATTTCGCGAGCCAGTATTGGATGCGGACGTCGTGCTTTTTCCTGCCACCAACGGACCTGCGTATCCTGGGAACAGTGCAATCCACAGGAAGCCGCGAACGGTGGTTCAGAGGGGATCCGTCTCGACCGTTTCGGGAGGATGCGCCACTCTCGACGAATTACCAGCGGCTCATCACAGACTGGTTGACTGGTCAGGACACGGGGCAGGGCGTGACTTGGCACTCGGGCTTCGCGCTCGACGCAGACCGCCTGACGTTCTTCGAGCAGAAGGCGCTGACGATCCTGAACGAACACCTTCTTTCCGCTCGGCTCCGAGCGACGGGCTGCCGCCTGATTGATGTCACTTGGCTGACGTCACGCCCGAGGGTCACGGCCGACCGCGTCGATTGGCAAACCCCGTGGTGGGAGCAGATTGGGAATCGCGAGGCAGATGCAGTGCGAGTCACACCAGGCCGCGACGTCGAGTCCTAGAAAGCTCACACCTCTTCCCAGTGAAATCCGCCCGCGTACAGCGCTTCCAACCAGCTCGGCGCCCAACCGCGCAATCGCTCGTTGCGCTGGTAGCACTCCTGCGGTCGAAGCTCCGGAAAAAGATCTTCGCCGAGCCCTTGGCGGACGAAAAACGCGTTGAACCCCAGTGATTGAACGCCGATGAGCCGATAGCCCTTTTGGCGAGCCAGTTTGACAAACGCTGGCAATGAGGCGCCGCATCGGTATGGCTGGATGCTGAAATCAAGTCGAAAGTCGGGCTGGTATGGAATCGTCAGGCACTTTTCCGGGCCGCACGCCGCATTGAACTCGAGCGCTATGACCCGCGGGTTGATGCAGTCGAGCGCCTTCCAAATCCAATAGTCGTTCCCATCGAGGTCGAGCGAGAGCAGGTCAATCTCTCCGTCAAAGCCGTGTTCCTGGATCAGCGCGTTGACGTTCTGGGTAGTCACCCACGAGGCGACCATTGTTGGCGGGGAGACCCAGGTAGTACGGCAGGCGGCATAGAAATCCTTACCTTGCGCGATCTGGTCTTTGTCGCCATCAATCAGCAACCCCCGCCACCCATGGTTGACGATTAGGTTGGCCGCATTGCACTCGATGCCGTTGCCGGCGCAGATCTCGACCGCTCTGCGATTTGCTGTGCCGAGCATCGAAAACAAGTAGAGGAGTATGCCATCCTCACCGTTCTGCGAGTAGCACCGGAACTCCACGTCCGCAAGATCGGGGAGGGCGTCGGGCTGACTCCTCAACTGTTGGTAACGCAAACGCAGGAGAACCTGTCCGATCTGCGCTGATGCCGAGGCGTCATTGGCGGCTAGCATCTTTTTCTCACGTGATCACACTCCGGCCTGTCAAGCTGACGAGAGCGGCTCGGGCGCGCATCTGCGTAGGCGACGCCTCCCGAATCAGGCGGTCCACGAACGCCACGATCGTTTCACCCGCAGCGGCCCAACCAGCGGGCGCGCGCTCCGCGCCGCTGCGCGCGAGTGCCACTTCCGGTACGGGCCGTCCGTGGGCAAGACGACAGAGACAGTCGATGAGCCCGGCCTCATCTGCGTAGGTCACCAGGCGCCCAGGTCCGTGATAGGCCGCAGCAATTTCTCGAACCAGCGCCGACTCTCGTGCGACGACGGTGCTTCCCCAGGCCAGCGCATTGACGATCGGGAGGCCAAACCCTTCGTAAAACGACGGATAGATCGTCACGTCGGCGCCGGCATAGGTTGACTGCAGTCGCTGCTCTTCCAGGGCACCGCTCGCGAGCTGGGTGACCCTGTCGCTGCGAGCGGCACCGTTGTCGCCCAAAGCAACGAACCGGCGAGTGGGAAACGCGCGCGTCAGCAGATCGAGCGTCGGGCGCACATGCTTGTGATCGTACGTGTTCCCGACGACGAGCCAGAAGGATTCATCCGGCCGGTCCCTTTCCTTCCGATCCACGTAGTCCTGCGCATCGAGCGAGAGGTGCACGACGCCTGTCTGGACACTGGGTGACGTTGCGAACCGCGCCAGGAACCGTTGGCGAGAGAACTCGGAAATGAACAGAATGCCGTCTGAGTGAGTCGCGACGTACTGCCACGTCGCGTCCAGCCCGGCCGGCGCCCCGAATACGATGTCCCACGCGATGGTATCCAGCATCAGGAACACGTTGACGGCGGCGAGCCTTGCC
>JALDXK010000744.1:0-2886 GCA_032155105.1 Acidobacteriota bacterium | reverse complement strand
CTGATTGCTGATTGCTGATTGCTGATTGCTGATTGCTGATTGCTGATTGCTGATTTACCGCGGCAGGCGGGCGGTCCATTCCGAGGGAACGTCCACGTACGAGCCGTCTAACTCTTTGATGGCGGGGCAGCCGAGCAGTTTCATGGTGCGGACGACGTCGGTCTTGAGGATGTCGAGGGCGCGGGCGACGCCGGCTCGACCGCCGGCCCCGAGGCCGTAGGCATACGAGCGGCCGATCAACACCGCGTTCGCGCCCATGCACAGCGCCTTCACCACGTCGCTGCCACGGCGGATGCCGCCGTCGAGCAGGATCTCGGTCTGTCCCTTGACTGCCTGGACGACCTCGGGCAACACCCTAATGGTTGGCGCCACCGTGTCGAGCTGCCGCGCGCCATGATTCGACACCACAATCGCTGCTGCACCCTCGGCCACCGCGCGCCGCGCATCGTCGGCGGTATGCACGCCCTTCGCGACGATCGGACCGCCCCAGGCGTCGCGGATCCACTTGAAGTCGTCCCACGAGGTCATCGACGCCTCGAGGGCGGCGCCGACGTCGGCGTAGCCCATCGGACCGTCGGCGAGGACGATGTTCGGGAAGCTCATCAACCCACCGTCGCCGAAGAACCGGTACAGCCAGCCCGGGCAACGCAGCATTTGTCCGAGATGGGGAACGGTGGACAGGTTGCGCGCGAGCAGCTGCTTGACGCCGTTGCGCGAGTCACGCTCGCGCATGCCCGCCACCGGAGTGTCGATGGTGACCACGAGTGCCTTGTAGCCCGCGGCCTTGGCGCGGTTGATCGCCGACATCGCCACGTCGCGCCCGCCGACGAGATAGAGCTGGTACCACGCGGAGCCGTTGGTGGCCGCTCGCACGTCTTCGAGCGTGCAGCCGGAGAGCGTCGAGAGCGTGTAGATGGTGCCGGCCTGTCCGGCCGCTGTTGCCGCCGCTTCTTCGCCGCGTGGGTGGAACATGCGGCTGCTGCCGACTGGCGCGAGCACGATTGGCAACTCGATCCTCGTGCCGAGCACGGTGGCGGTGATGTCGCAACTCTTGGTTGCCACCGCCGATCGCGGGCGGAACAGCACGTCTTCGAATGCCCGGCTGTTCTCGCGCAGCGTCCATTCCCGCTCGGCGCCGCCATCGATGTAGTCGAACACCATGCGCGGCAGGCGCCGCCGCGCCATCAGCCGCAGATCTTCGATATTGACCGCCGAGTCCACCGACATGTGAGGCGGATTATATTTTTTTTCTCGTAGGGGCGGGACTTTAGTCCCGCCCGCCCGCGGCCTGTCATGTCAGGCGAGACTGAAGTCCCGCCTCGACGTACTGTAGACTCGCCGCCATGAAGGCAATCGCAATCATCTTGCTGTTCATGGCGGCCACTCTCACGGCCGCGCCATCACCAGAGGTCCTCCGTGTCCGCGAGTGGCGGGCGCAAAACGAGGGACGCATCCTGACCGAGCTCGTCCAGCTGCTGTCGTTGCCCAACGTCGCCGCCAATCGCGCCGACATTGCGAAGAACGCGGACCTGTTGACATCGATGTTCGAGCGGCGCGGCTTCGTGGTGTCGAGGTGGGAAACAAAAGGATCGCCGATCGTCTTTGCCCGGCGCGATGCGGCAAACGCGCGCGGCTCGGTGATCTTCTACTTCCACTACGACGGCCAGGCCTCCGACGCCAAGGAATGGACGCGTGGTGCGCCGTACACGCCGGCGCCGTTTCTCGGCGACAAGCCGCTCACGATCACCGCGCAGTCGTCCGGCGTCGATCCGGATGTCCGCATTTATGCGCGATCGGCGTCCGACGACAAGGGGCCGATCGTCGCGTTCCTAGCCGCCGTTGACGGACTGATCGCGACGAAAGCCAACATTCCCTGGAGCATTCGCGTGGTCCTCGACGGCGAGGAGGAGGCCGGTTCGCGCAACTTCAACGCCACGATGCAGCAGCACGCGGCCGAGGTGAAGAGCGATCTGGCTGTGATCGTCGACAGTCCCCGCCATCCCAGCGGGTTGCCCACGGTGTATTACGGCAGCCGCGGCGGAGCGAGCGCCGTCATCAAGGTCCATGGGGCGATCGGCGATCTGCACAGCGGCAATTACGGCAATTTCGTTACCGATCCGGCGATGGCCTTATCGAAGTTGATCGCGACGATGAAGGACGAGAAGAACAACGTCACGATCAAGGGCTTCTACGACGATGTCACGCCGCTGACGGCGACGGAGCGGCGCGCGATCGACGAGATTCCAAACATCGATCAACGACTGCTCGAGGAATTCGGGTTGGCACGACAGGAGCATCCGGAGAGCCGCATCGAGCTGCAACACAACCGGCCCACGCTCAGCATTCTCGGCGTGGAAGCGGGCCAGGTCTACACGGGAACGCGGTCGGCGATCCCCGGTTCCGCGTCGGCGCGCATCGAGATGCGGCTGGTGAAGGGCCTCACTGCCGCTAAACAGCTCGATCTCCTCGAGGCCCACATCCGCGAGCAGGGATTCCACGTCACCGACAAGGAACCCGACATGGCGACGCGCCGCAAGCATCCGCTGATCGCGCAGGTGACGCGCGGCGGTGGTGGCGGACTCGGCATTGCCAAGACGTCGATGGATGATCCCGTGACCAGCAAGGCCGCCGACGCCATCCGCGCCCTGAATCAGCGACTGGTGCAGTTACCGACCATCGGCGGCGGTCTGCCGTTTGGCGTGTTCAGCGACACCCTGCAGTTGCCATCGATCGGCTTGGCAGTGGCGAACTTCGACAACAATCAGCACGCCGCGAACGAGAACATCCGCGTCGGTCATTTCTGGGAGGCGATTGATATTTTCGCGGCCCTGGTGACGATGCCGCGCTGATCAAGTTAGCTCGTACGTAGGGGCGGGACCTCAGTCC
>JALDXK010000743.1:0-2886 GCA_032155105.1 Acidobacteriota bacterium | reverse complement strand
CGGTGCTCCGGGGACAGGAACAGCCGCACCAGACGATCAGGCTCCGCCGAGATCGCGCCAAGCGCGTCGACCATCGCTTCGGCGCGCGCACCGAGCGCATCGATGTCATGTTGTGAGAAGGCTGGTGGATGCATGGGTGCGCGATTCAGCGCGATCTGCTTATCACGCGCACGCGATCCGGGCTAGGGCCTGTTGACATTAGGGGATTGAACTGAACCGCTATCGCGGTATCGCCCAGCCGGGCGGGAAGCGTCCTGTCTCGTAGGATCGTGTTGTCGAAGACGCGAACCCCGAGACCAGGAGCTTCCCATGAGCGTGCGTACCACGAAGCAGCCGAGCATCGTCAAGGCAGCTACCGACAAGTCGATCAGCCCGTTGCGGCGGCGGATGATCGAGGACATGACGATCCGTAATCTGTCGCCGGCCACGCAACGATCCTACCTTCACGCGGTCGAAGGCTACTGCCGGTATTCTGGCCGGTCGCCGGATCGTCTCGGCCTGGAAGACGTGCGGGCCTATCAGGTGCATCTGGCCGGCAAGGGCATTGCCTGGGCGACGCTGAACCAGGTCGTGTGCGCGCTACGTTTCCTCTACGGCGTCACGCTTGGCCAGGACGAGGTGCCGGAACGCATTCCCTACGCCCGCAAGCCATCGACGCTACCAGAGGTGTTGAGCCAGGACGAGGTCGTTCGCTTCCTCGAAGCGGTATCGAGCCTGAAGTGCCGCGTGGCGTTGACGACGGCCTACGCGACGGGGATGCGGGTCTCGGAAGTCGCCGGCGTCGAAGTGCGCAACATCGACAGCAGCCGCATGGTGATCCGTATCGAGCGCGGCAAGGGCGGCAAGGATCGCACCGTGATGCTGTCGGCGCAGTTGCTCGGCATCCTGCGCGCCTACTGGAAGCTCACACGGCCGCAGCGGTTTCTGTTCCCTGGTCGCGATCCGGACACGGCCATCAACGTCACCGTTCTGCATGCCGCGTGCCGCTCGGCCTATGCGGCGGCCGGCATCGACAAGAAGGTCAGCGTGCACACCCTACGGCATAGCTTTGCGACGCATCTGCTGGAGCAGGGAACCGATATTCGGATCATCCAGGCGTTGCTCGGCCATAACAACCTGTCGACGACGGCGCGCTATACGCGCGTGGCGACAACAACCATCGCGGCAACCGAGAGCCCGCTCGATCGCCTGAGCTTGATGGTGGTGCCGCCATCATAAGACGCATCTCGTGTCGCGGCCTGTGTTGGAGGTGGCGGATATTCTCCGCCGCCACGGCGACGCCTATCGGGCGGACAATGCCGGGCATCTGAGCCGTGGCCAACTCAAGGTCATGGGGGCGGTGCAGGCGTGCCGGACGGCGGCGCTCGGGGGGCACATCGAACGCTGCGGCGACTGCGGACACTCACAGATCGCCTACAACAGTTGCCGCAATCGGCATTGCCCGAAGTGCCAAACCGGCGCTGCGCGCGAATGGCTCGAAGCGCGACGAGCCGATCTGCTGCCGGTCGAGTATTTCCACGTCGTCTTCACGCTTCCGCAACCGGTCGCAGCCATGGCCTATCACAACAAGGCGATCGTCTACGCCATCTTGTTCGAGGCGGCAGCCGACACGCTGCACACAATCGCCGCGGATCCCAAGCATCTCGGGGCCGAGATCGGTGTGACGATGGTGTTGCACACCTGGGGCCAGACACTCACGCATCATCCGCATGTGCACTGCATCGTGCCGGGCGGCGGTCTGTCGGCCGCAACAGACGAGGAGGACCAGAGTCCGACAGAGAAGCAAGAGAGCAGCCGATGGATCGCCTGCCGTCCCGGCTTCTTTCTGCCCGTGCGCGTGCTTTCCCGCCTGTTCCGCCGGCTGTTTCTGACCAAGCTCATGGCCGCGCATCAATCAGGCAAACTACGCTTCTCGGGCGATCTGGCCGGGCTCGCCGACGCCGATGTTTTTGCCAAACGTCTCGCAGCCCTGCGCCGCGCCGAATGGGTGGTCTTTGCCAAGCGTCCGTTCGCCGGTCCAGAGCAGGTGCTGGCCTACCTGAGCCGCTACACGCACAGGGTCGCCATCTCCAACCGCCGCATCGTCGCTTGCGATGATGCACGCGTCACCTTCTCCTGGAAGGACTATGCCCACGCTGCGGCGTCAAAACGCATGTCGCTCGACGCCGCCGAGTTCATCCGCCGCTTTCTCCTGCACGTCCTGCCCGATGGGTTCCAGCGCATCCGGCATTATGGCTTTCTCGCCAACCGCCACCGCCGCGCCAAGGTGGCGCTGATCCGCAAATTGCTCAACGCAAGTCGTCAGGCAACGCCGACGCCCACCACTGAAGCGCTCACCATTGAGGCCGAGCCGGCACATGGCGACACGGCCGAATCGAAAACATCGGCGTGCCCGTGTTGCGGCGGCGCGATGAGCATCGTCGAGATACTGCCCGGCCCGCGCCGACACTACCGAAGGCTCGACAGCTCATGATGACATCGCACTCGACAGACCCGAACATGCCACCGTTGGTTTGGCGCCGCGACCGGCTAACCATGCCCGCGCCTTCGCCAGTTGTCGATTCCTGCGCTGGTCGCAGAGCAAAGTCCCACAACATCGATCACGGCGAGGGTTGTCGCGCCAGCGATCAAGATCGCCACCAGCCAATCCAGCGCCCCAAAAGCTCTGCGGCACTTGATCAATCCCCATAACCGCCGACGCCGTGGCCCGCGGTTCAGCTCAATCCGGTTTCTGTGAGGTCGCTCACCGCGCCAGCCGCCCGTTCGTCCCAAGCGACCTCACAGAAACCTCCAGATTCCCAAATCACCTGCGCAATGATTCAAAGTGGCAAACGGAGGGTCGTTTGCCATGGGAACTGCCATTTCGGTTCGGGGGGACTATCCGAG
>JALDXK010000742.1:0-2888 GCA_032155105.1 Acidobacteriota bacterium | reverse complement strand
AAGAAGCCCAGCGCTTCGACAAGAAGGATCCACTGATAGCGATAGCCGCCGTCGGCCTGTTGCGTGAGGTTCGCGCGCGTCGCGAACGTGTCGGCGCGGACGACCTGCACGTCGGCGGCACGGACGACGATTAGCAATGCGGCCGCGGCCAACGACCAGCCGAGGGCACGCGTCGGCACGGTGAAGGCGTCGCGCACTGGTCCACGCCGCCGCGCGATCGCAGCGCAGACACCCAGCGCCGCAAAATTACACAGCATCGCGGAACGCCCATAGCTCAAGAATGGCGTCACGACGCCGGCGAGGGGCAGCACACCGAGCATGCCGGCAACGATCACCAGACCTTGGACAGCGAGGGCCAGCGTGAGGCCGATCGTGAGGAACGCGGTGTAGTCGCCAGGGGCGCGCATGGAAATACGCAACAGCCTCCACACGAGAATGGCGAAGAGCACGGCAATGCTCGCAAAGCCGATGTAACCGAGTTCTTCACCAAGGGCGGCCATGACGAGATCGGTATGGCCAGCGGGAATGACATGCGGTTCGCCGACGCCCGGCCCCAGTCCCCAAGGCCCGCCGCTCGAGAGCGCCCACAAGGCCTGAGCGACCTGATCACCGCCGGGCAGCGCGTTCTCCCAGGGATCGAGAGCGATGGCCACCCGACGCGTGACGGTGGATGGCACGCCGAGTGCGTAGCCCGCGACGAATCCTGTTGTCAGCACCGCGAATCCCGCGACGACCAATCCCATTCGAGCACGCGAGACGCCGTAGAGGCCCAGAAACACACAGGAGAGCACGAGCGCCGGGCCGAGATCGCGCTGCAAGAAGAACAGCGCCAGCAGCGCCGTGATGCTGACGGCGAGCGGCCGGACGTCCTTCCATCGCGGCAACCGCACCCACCTACCGGTCCCGCGGCGCGCGCCGTGATCCGCCGAGAGCTCTCGCAGGAACTGCCACCGTCGCGCGAAGTATGCGGCGAGAGAAAAGACGACGAGCAGCCGCATCACTTCGACGGGTTGACACCCGAGGAGGTTGACCCGAGCGTTACTTCCACTCGGGCCGCTGCCAAACGTGATGAGCGCCAGCGCAAGTCCGACCGCCGCGGTGAGCGGCGCAAGGACCGCGCGACGCAAACGCGGGTCTTCGAAATCGACAAACGCGAGTGCGGTCCAGAGCGCGCAGCCTGCGCCGATGCCGCCGGCGACGGTGGCCATGGCGACGGTATCGCGCAGCGGATCGCGCAGGGCGAGCATCGCCACCATGCCCAGGCCAGTCAGCAGATGCACCACCGGCAGCAGCAGCGGATCGCCCACGGCGTCGAAGCGCCAGCGCACGAGATGTGCGGCCCAGAACACGAGCATGAACACCGCGATGGCGGTGGCGATGTGCCGATGGAATGCGTCCGGCGTGCGGACCACGAATCCGTCCTTCAGCTCGGCGATGTCCGCGCCGTTGAACACCGCAATCTGGCTCGCATCCGGACGCGCCTGCAATCGGCTGTTCAAGGCGACGAGGCGCGGGTCAGACCGTACTTGTGAGGCCGGTAGCTTCACCGACGCAAGCGCGCCGACGTGTGTCATCGGCTCCGCACCGGTCGCTCCATGCATGTGCCGGAACACTGCGCCTGCCACCACGGCCTTCTCGGCCCGTTCCGGGAACATCGTCAGCCGCGATCTCAGGGCGCTTTCGTCACGGATCGAACTCAAGTTCACGAGCGCGCCGCTCTGCACATCCGCTGCGAAGGTGCTGAACGTCGTGGTCTGCTCGACGTAGGTCAGCCACAGCCCGAAGACCAGCACCAGCGATGTCACGGTAAGACCGAGCCGCTCGAATCTCGCCGCGCCTCCTTGCGCATCGCCGGCTGCGCGCGATAGTCGCGCCGTCACGGGAGGCGGGGTGACAATTCTCATGGTTGGTCAGCATCGGGGCGATGCAGTGCTTCGACGATGGCCGCCAGCCGCCGCCGGCACGTCCTGAGGTTGTTCTCTGAATCGAAGAAGTTCAGACCCTCAAACGAGGCGATGCATTGACCATAATCTTCGGCCGCGCTGGCGAGCTGCTCGATCCGCGCGTCGCCGCTGAGGCTGGCGGCGGCCGCTCGAGTGCGATCGGCGCGAAAGCGATACGCGTCGCCGATCTGCGCCTGCTCGCGAGGCCCGGGCTGATAGCCGCGATGTTCGGCTTGCTTGATTGCGTCGACGAGCGGCTCAACCTCGCGCAACGAATAGGCATAGATGCGCGCGAGGCCGAGGTAGGGATCAGGTGCTTGCGTATCCAGCCGGGCGCTCTCGCGGAATCCACGGACGGCTTCTTCGAATCCGGTTCGATCGCGCGCAGCAATGCGCACGAGGTGCGCATCGATATAGGCGCGCTTCGCCGCGATCGCGGACCGCGACGAGAGATCCTGCGCGAGTGCGATCGCGTCACGTGCCCGTTGCCATTCCACCTCCGACACGATGTGCGCGTCGGATCGGAACTCGAGGATCGCACGATCGGCGAGCGCCACCATGCGATCGCGCAGCGGGGCACGGACCTGCCCGGCGCCGAAACCGAACGGGCCCGTTGACGCGATGCGCCGGTAGGCCGACCTGATCTCCGGGACCTGGTCGGCTTCGATTGCGTCGATGCGCTCGCCAAGACGGTCGGCACGAGCCAGCCCGACACACTCGCGCATCGCCATCGAGACCTCCTCCGCTTCGCGTTCATTGGCGCGGCGATCGCCTTGCTATCTGTCGCCGTGGCAATTCGCCCCGTCGCCGCACAGCCGCTCCAACTCGACGTCGACCGCATCGCGCGGCAGGAAACGGCGCGGGATGCGGAATCCCTCCGTGTCCATGACGAGCACTTCGCCGATCGCCACGCCGGGCGATACGGCAATCCCTTGAAGACGTTCC
>JALDXK010000741.1:0-2903 GCA_032155105.1 Acidobacteriota bacterium | reverse complement strand
GGCTAGCCTTAATCCCTCGCAGCCTTGTAACGGCGGCGTGGTTGTTGTGTTGCGTAATGTGAGTGCTGCTGTGATCGAAGTCGACGTCGTGCTGGTCAACATGGAGGAGCAAACCGCGTATTGCTCCGACGGCATCACGCGCGACATCTACGAGATGTACGACGCCGAGGCGCAGCCGACCAAGGATCCGGATGAGGCGATCGCCGCAGTGGTGAAGGTCGGCGAGGACCAGTACATCGTGCTCAACCTGGCCGAAGAGAATTCCGCACCGCTGAATTAGAGCAGTGTGGCTTTAGATTGAATCGATGGCGCTTGCTCCACTCACCTCTCCCCGCTTGCGCAAGGCTGTCCGGGGAAAATCATGCATAGCAGAACTCCAGTTGGTCGAGGGAGAACCTTGGGCTGGGTTTGCTTGGATTGACCGGCGGCGGTTTGTCTATTTCAGCGATTGGCCTTCGCATGAACAGGCGCTGGCAGACGAGCTCGGCGAGGCGCAGGGCGGGCATCGCCACGCAATTGACGCGCGCCGCGATGCGCAGCAGCAGATAGGCGATCATGGCGGCGAGAATCTGCAGGCGGATGGCATTGTCGTTGTTACCGAGAAACTTACCGATATCGAGATGCTGCTTGATCCAGCGGAACAGCAACTCGATTTGCCAGCGAGCCTTGTAGAGTGCCGCGATTTCGACCGCGGTGCGGGTGAGATCGTTGGTGAGGAGCGTGATGATGCCGCCGTTGTCGCGCCGGACTCGGATGCGTCGCAGCGGGATTGGCAGCCGGGAATCGCCCTTGCTGGCGAGCACGACTTCGGCGTCGTCGATGATCCGAAAGCCGTCGCCGATGATCTTGCGCACGTACCGACGCCTGGTCACGCGGAAGCCTGTGTTCACTTTCGGCCGCGTGACGAAGAAAGCCCTGGTATCGTTGATCTTCTGCCACCACCCGAAGTGATAATAGCCCTTGTCGAAAACGTAGGTCATGCCGGCCTCGATCGCCATCTGACGGCCGATCTCGACATCGTTCACAGTGGCGGGCGTGATCTCAATGCAACGCGGGACATCGGCGCTGGGATCGTAGGCCACGTGCATCTTCATGCCGCGGATGCGACCATTCCATTTGGCCCATTTGCACACCTTGCCCAGCGGAATAGGGCTCGCGTCGATCAGGCGCACCATCTCGGCGCCTTCGCGCCGCGTCCGTCGATCCGCAGTTGCCGACACCATCTCGAAAGTTTGCGCAAAAACTCCAACAGGACGACGGGCATTCGCATCCGACAGCGTCGAGCGGGCAAGTTCGCCGACACCCAAATGATAATGATGATGAGAGTTGGCATTAAAAGCGACTTCGAGCCCACGCAGGCTGTCGATGTGGCCCAACTGCGCGAAGATCAGCGCCACCAGATGATTCCAGCTATCGAACGTTTTGTCGTAGGCGTCGCCATCGTTCTCATCCACAATCGTCCGAAACTGCCGGCGATCGATCGATTTGAGCAGACTTCCAAAGATGCTATCGAGATAGCGCATGCTCGGCCCTTTCTGAGTCTCGACAACCAGGAAAGACCGGTTTGCGCCGGTTCGGCCGAGCATGCACCGCGACACAGTGAATCATTCCCCGGACAGCCCTGCCCTTGCGGGGGAGGGTTAGGGTCATACGCGCTAGGTTAAGCATGCGCTCAGATAATCCCATTGTTTCGACGCCGACGCAGCGGCTCACAAAGGTGACGACGGATTCGGGTGAAGGCGTTGCAGACAGTTTGCCACAGGAGTGGTCCACGAATGGCGGCGCAGATTGTGTCCAAGGCGATCTTCATGAGACGCCAGCGCGACGGGCTTGCGGCTGGTTTTGTCAGGTGCAGAGGGGGAAGAGTCCGGGACTTGCCCGGCAATCTGTTCGGCGATGATGGCGACGATCAGCCTTGCGTAGATCCATGCTCGTGCGAGCTCAGGCTTCTTGGCCGGCAGCATGTCGAGGCCGACCAAGCTTTTGAACCTTTTGAAGGCCAGCTCGATTTGCCAGCGAAAGCGATAGAGGGTGAGGATATCGGACGGCGGGAAGACGCTGGCCGGCAGCGAGGTCAGAAGAAGAATATACTTCGCCGCCTCGAGACTGCGCGGGTCGGGTTTCTTGCCGCGCTTCTTGGCGTCCTTGCGCAGGCGGTTCTGCTCGGCTTGCGCCTGTTCCGGGTCCTTGCGTCGGATAACCAGGCGCAAGATCAGGGGCTGCCGTGGCGCAGCTCCCGTCGTGCCTTCGTCGACACGAACTTGCACCTCGCCTTCTTGCTCCGCCTGCGCGGCAAGCGCAGCGAAAAGGTCAAAAGACTCACCGTTCGCCTGCAACAGGCGCAACGAGTTCCAGCCGGTACGCACGATGAAGTCTGCACCGGCGTCGATCACGGGCCGCAGATCGCGCGGCCTCGCATAGCCGCGGTCACCCAGCACAATATCGCCCGGCTGGTAGGTCAGACGCTGCAGGTTCTCGGCACCATGCCCGTCGGTCAACTCAAGCTGGTCGACTTGACCCGTTGCCAAGTCGTAGCCGACATGCAGGCGCCATGTCGTGCGATCGGCTCCCGGTTGGCAGATCGACGTCCCATCGAGAGCACGCAAGCGATACCCGGCCCAACGTCCCGCTGGCACTTTTGCCTGCTCGGCAATCAGCGCAGCCACGATGTCGCCGAGCCAAGGTGCGGCTTTGCACAGCCGCTCAAGCAGCGACGGATCGGACAATTTGGCAATCCCGCCGACCTCAGCCCAGGCACAAGTCTCGCGCAGCGACATGCCGAGGCCGCCATACGCAAGCGCAAGCCGCAACAGCGTCTCGGCGCTCTTGATTTCCCGCACCCGCGTGATGGCCCCGCGCAACCGCGCCGTAGCTTCCAAGTCAAAATCTGCCGGAAAGTGCGC